>NZ_CP107048.1:1500000-1680000 GCF_025736935.1 Qipengyuania sp. SS22
AGAAAGCACATTCCATGTCCCGCGACCTGCGCAACGTGGCGATCATCGCCCACGTCGACCACGGCAAGACAACTCTCGTCGACCAACTTTTTCGTCAATCCGGCACCTTCCGCGAAAACCAGCGCGTCGAAGAACGCGCGATGGATTCGAACGACCTGGAAAAGGAACGCGGGATCACGATTCTCGCCAAGTGCACCAGCGTCGAATGGAACGGCACGCGCATCAATATCGTCGATACGCCGGGCCACGCCGACTTCGGCGCCGAGGTGGAACGCATCCTCTCGATGGTCGATGGTGTGATCCTGCTGGTCGACAGCGCCGAAGGCCCGATGCCGCAGACCAAGTTCGTCACCGGCAAGGCGCTCGGCCTCGGCCTGCGCCCGATCGTCGTCGTCAACAAGATCGACCGCGGCGATGCGCGCCCGCAGGCGGTGCTCGACGAAGTGTTCGACCTCTTTGCCAGCCTCGATGCGAATGACGACCAGCTCGACTTCCCCAGCCTGTGGGCCTCAGGCCGCGACGGTTACGCCAGCGAAGACGAGCATGCGCGCGAAGGCAATCTGGATGCGCTGTTTAAGCTGATCGTCGATCACGTCCCTGCCCCCGGCCTCGACACCGAAGCGCCGTTCAGCTTCCTCGCGACGCTCCTCGACCGCGACAATTTCATGGGCCGCGTGCTCACCGGCCGCGTCCAGTCGGGCACGGTCAACATCAACGATCCGATCCACGCGCTCGACGCGCAGGGCACTGTCATCGAAGTCGGCCGCGCGACCAAGCTGCTGAGCTTCGACGGCCTCGACCGCGTGCCGGTCGAAAGCGCCGAGGCGGGTGATATCATCGCCATTGCCGGGCTTGAGAAGGCGACCGTTTCGAACACTATCGCCGATCCCCAGATCAAGACGCCGATCGAAGCGCAGCCCATCGATCCGCCGACGCTCGCCATGCGTTTTGCGGTCAACGACAGTCCGCTGGCAGGCCGCGAAGGCAGCAAGGTCACCAGCCGCATGATCCGCGACCGCTTGTACCGCGAAGCGGAAACCAACGTCGCTATCCGCATCACCGAAAGCGACGACAAGGACAGCTTCGAAGTGGCCGGGCGCGGCGAATTGCAGCTGGGCGTGCTCATCGAAACGATGCGCCGCGAAGGCTTCGAGCTTGGCATCAGCCGTCCGCGCGTGCTGTTCCGTGAAGAAAACGACCAGCGGATGGAGCCGTTCGAAACGGTTGTCATCGACGTCGATGACGAGCACTCGGGTACGGTTGTCGAGAAGATGCAGCGCCGCAAGGCCGAGCTTACCGAAATGCGCCCCTCGGGCCAGGGCAAGACCCGGATCACCTTCTCCGCCCCTTCGCGCGGCCTGATCGGCTATCACGGCGAATTCCTGTCCGACACGCGCGGCACGGGCATCATGAACCGCATCTACGAGAAGTACGACACCTATCGCGGCAAGATCGAAGGCCGCCAGAACGGCGTGCTGATCTCGATGGTGTCCGGCGAAGCCGTACCCTACGCGCTCAACATGCTGGAAGAACGCGGCGAGCTGTTCATCGGCGGCGGCGCGAAGATCTACGAAGGCATCATCATCGGCGAAAACGCCAAGCCGGACGACCTCGAGGTCAACCCGATGAAGTCGAAGCAGCTGACCAACTTCCGTTCGACCGGCAAGGACGATTCGATCCGCCTCACTCCGCCGCGCGTCATGACGCTGGAACAGGCCATCGCCTATATCGACGACGACGAGATGGTCGAAGTGACGCCCGAGAACATCCGCCTGCGCAAGGCGATCCTCGATCCGCACGAGCGCAAGCGGGCGAAGCGTTCGGCCGGGTAATCACCCGCCGATACCTGAGACAATACGTAAGGGGCCGGATGATTTCCGGCCCCTTTTTCGTGCCGCGCCGGGCGGCGAAAGACCCGCGCACCAAAATATACAATCAATCCTCGCCCGCGCGGCATAGTGATGAGCCAACGCAGAACCAGACATAAGAAAACCACCGGATCGCTCACCTACGGCAAGCAAGCCCTGCAAACCTGCAGTGCTCGCCGCCGTTATCGATTGGGGGATCGAAACCATGGTTGTCTGCCCGTTATTCATACGGCTCGCACGGTGAACGTCGCCGATCTCAAAGCCGGCGATCTCGATTCTGCAGGCCATCCCGTCCTGCATTTCTATTCGCGCAAGCCCCCCGAATATGCGGTCTACCAGACCAGGGAACGCGCGATGGTTCACTTCGCCGACGCGCCCGATGTTTCCGATGAACAACGCAAGGTGCTGGCGCAGCTCGCCCCCCTGCGCGGCGAAACCAACGCGCTGATCGACGACTGGCGCGAGAAGCCCGATCGATACCAGACTCTGGGATTTATTCCGCGCAAGAATGGCGCACGCATCCGCCAGCGTGCCGCACGCTACGATCGCCGGATCGGCGATGCGCTCATCGTCGCGCTGGAAGGCGATCTGACCGGCGCAGGTGCCGTGCTGCAGGAGATAAAGGACGACGTCATCGAGGAACGCGTCGGATGGTCGCGCTTCGAATATCTGCTCGTCGCCATCACCATCGCGTTTGCATTCATCCTGTTCAGCATCCTGTTTGCCGTGCTGACCATCCCGGATGTCGATAATGCTGCCGCGGCCGTCCGCACGCTGGCGGCTGACACGGCTACCGACGCCCCCGCTGCGCGCGCCGGTCGGTGTGATGCTACGCTCGACCCACGATGCTTCGCCGACGCCACCAATCTGTGGCGCGGCGCCATGGCTGGCGCCTTGGGAAGCTTCTTCTCGATCGCCCTCGCCATCCGCGGACGCACCGTTCTGCCCGACCTCAACAAGGTCAACAACTGGATGGATGCCGGCCTGCGTGTCGCGATCGGCATCATCGCGGGGACCGTGCTGGTCGCGCTGGTGGTGTCGGACTTCGTCAATTTGCGGATTGGCAACGCTCAGTCAGGCGAACTCAACGAGCTTTACATCGGCATCGTCGGCTTTGTCGGCGGGTTTGCCGAACGCCTGGTCCCCGACCTGCTGGCGCGGGCTGCCGTGCAGGAGGGCGAAAAGCCCGTGCTGCGCAAACCCGAACCCGATCTCGACGCGGCCGCGGCACCCGCCGCCACTGCGGTCGGGGCGGCATCGGACGATGATACCCATGAAGACGATGTCGCACACGACGACGAGATCGAAGACGGCTGCGTCGAGGATCTCGACATCGGCGAGGACGACCTCACCCGCGACGAGCACCTGCCCGCTGCATCGGGCGGCGTCGCCCAGCCCGCCGATGGACCCGAGAGGATGAAGGGATGAGCTATTCTTTGACATGGCTGCCCGAAGTGCTCGAGCGCGCGGGCCTCAAAGTCGCCGAGACACCCGACTGGCGCACACGCGGGCGCGGCCACATGGGCCGGGTCCGCGGGGTGCTGTGCCACCATACCGCCACCCGTGCGGGCGGAAACATGCCCACGCTCGACATGCTGATACATGGGCGGCCGAACCTCAGGGGCCCGCTGTGCCACCTCGGCCTGGGACGCGACGGGACCTACTACGTCGTGGCCGCGGGTCGTGCCAATCATGCCGGACCCGGCGCTTGGGAAGGGCTCAGGAATACCGGCAATACGCATCTGATCGGTATCGAGGGCGAGAACGGCGGACGCCCGCATGATGACTGGCCCGAGATCCAGATGGATGCCTATCGCCGCGGCGTCGCCGCCATTCTCGCTCATGTGGGCGCCAAGGCGAACATGTGCCTGGGACACAAGGAATGGGCACCGGGGCGCAAGCCCGATCCGTTGTTCGACATGTCGCAGTTCCGCTCGCAGGTTGCCGAAATCCTCGCCGGCAAGTCGCCCCCGCCGCCAATCGCGGCAAGCGACGACCAAGACCGCCCAACCCTGCGCCGCGGAATGCGCTCGGACGCGGTCAAGACGGTCCAGGCTCTGCTCGGTCTGCAAGCCGATGGCATTTTCGGCCCGCAGACCGAAGCGGCGATCCGCGCATGGCAGCGCACCAACGGGCTGGTGCCCGACGGCATCGTGGGCCCGCGCAGTTGGGAAATGCTCGATCTCCAGCGCAACGCCCCTGACAAGCCCCCGCAGACACCGCCCGCCAAGGACGGCAACAAGGCGGGCGACACGGCGATCATCGACCAGATCGATGTCGGTCTGCTCAAGCTCGCCTTCTCCGAGAACACGCCGCAAGAGCTCGCCAAATGGGTCGAGCCGATCAAGACCGTGTGCCTGCGCTACGGCATCGACACGCGGCGGGAGATTTGCAGCTTCCTCGCCAATATCGCGGTGGAAAGCCGCGGCCTTACCCGCATGACCGAAAGCCTCAATTACAGCGTCGACGGCTTGCTGAGGACCTTCGGCCGCCACCGGATAAGCGAGGCGGACGCACGGCGGCTCGGGCGTAAGCGCGGCGAACGCGGCCTCTCGCTCGCGCGGCAGGAGGAGCTGGCCAATCTGCTCTATGGCGGCGAGTGGGGACGCCGCAATCTGGGCAATACTGAGCCCGGCGACGGCTGGCGGTTTCGCGGCTATGGGCCCAAGCAGATCACCGGCCGCCACAATTGCACCGAGTTCGGCAAATCCATCGGCATGGCGATCGAGAAAATTCCCGATTACCTGCGTACGCGCGAAGGGGGCTGCATGGGCGCAGGCTGGTACTGGAAGTCGCGCAATCTCGACAAGTTCGCCGCAACCCCCGGCCTCGAGGACGATCGCCGCGCAATCAATGGCGGGCTGCACGGGCTCGATGTGGTGCAGGAACGGTTCGACCGGTTGATGCGCGAACTGGAGCGGCGCGGGGTCTGATCTGGCTGCGGGTTACGGACAGATGCGAGCCGAGCTGCGCAAACCGCAGTCCCGATACAAAAAGGGCGGCCACCATGTGACCGCCCTTTCCGTTACAGGATATCCGACGATCAGAAGCGGAAGTTGAGCGTCGTGCGGATCGAATGGATGTTCAGGTTCGGATCCGAGGGGCGCAGCGCGGTTTCACCCGAATCGAGCAGGAACGGATTGGTTGCGGGGGCGGTACCGGCACCCACCAGCACATAGGCATCGTCGTCATCATAGCGCGAATAGAGATATTCGAGGCCGAACGAGATGTTGTCGGTGAGATAGATCTCGCCGCCCGCGCCGATCTGGCCACCCAGCTGCCAATCGTCATCATCCGTCATGGTGAAGGAATTGGCGGTGTTGGTGGTGACGAAATCGTGGTCGATATCGGCATAGGCAACGCCGCCCGTCACGTAGAGCAGGCCACGGCCACTGCCGGGCGAGACGCCGAGACGGCCACGCAGCGCGACCGATTTATCCAGTCCGCGCACGAAGGTGTAGCTGGCCGGAGTCGTGCTGAAGCCGTTCGAATAATCTTCCGATTCCGACAGCGCGCCTTCGACCAACAGGCCGGCCACTACCGGACCGTCGCCGATGCGCTGGTCGAAGCCGATGCGAACGCCATAACCGAAGCGCGACTTGTCGTCGCTGCAACCGTCACTGGCTTCCGGGCCATTGGCGGCACCGTTGCAATAACCGGGGCCGAAAGCATTGGCGCCGGTCCTCGTGATGACGCCATCGCCGTATTCACCGTCGCCATCGGTGTCGAAGACGATGCCTTCACTACGTTCGTCGTCGATCGCGTCGAGCCCGAAGTGCCCGCCGACGTAGAAGCCGTCGAAGAAGCGGGGTTCAGCATCCTGCGCGAAGGCAGGCTGAGCGAAAGCGCCCGCGAAAATCGCGGTGGCCAAAAATGTCGATTTTTTCATTGGAAATCCTGTTGGTTACGTGGACCCTGTTGCCGGGTTAGACGTTCGCGGAGGCAAGGCGTTCCGGGGGTCCTGCGCGAAGAAACGCAGCTGTCGCATATTTGTCACAGCGGCTACTCCGGGAAGCCCGCTGAATGCCGCCTGAGAGGAGGTTCCGGGCCGCGGTGGTCAGCGCGATATGCATCTGTTAGATGCCTCGCCCATGCAGACCGGCACATATATTTCACTCGCCTTATATTTTGTTCTGATGATCGCGATCGGCCTGTGGGCGTGGAAGCGCTCGACCGATACCAGCGAGGGTTACCTGCTCGCCGGGCGCAACCTTCCACCCGCGGTTGCCGCGCTCAGCGCAGGTGCTTCGGACATGAGCGGCTGGCTGCTGCTCGGCCTGCCCGGCGCGCTCTATGCCAGCGGGCTGGTCGAAGCGTGGATCGGGATCGGGCTGTTCATCGGTGCCTTGGCCAATTGGTTCATCGTCGCCCCGCGGTTGCGCGCGCAGACCGAGAGCTATGGCAATGCGCTGACGATCCCCGAATTCCTCGCCAACCGCTTCCCCGACAAGGCGGTTGCGCTGCGGGTGATTTCGGCGCTGATCGTGGTGGTGTTCTTCGCGGTCTATACCGCTGCGGGCCTCGTCGGCGGCGGCAAGCTGTTCGAAACCAGCTTTGCCGGCCTGTTCGGCGGTACCGGCATGAGCGATTACATGGTCGGCATCTGGATCACCGCGCTGGTGGTGCTCGCCTATACAATGGTCGGCGGCTTCCTCGCGGTCAGCCTGACCGATTTCGTCCAGGGCCTGATCATGGTCGTCGCGCTGGCGGTGATGCCGCTGGTGGTGATGTTCGGCGAAGGCGGCAGCGCGGGCGGATCGCTGACCGACGTACCCGTCGAAGGCTTCCTCAGTCTCACGCAGGGGCTCACCCTGCTCGGCTTTGTCAGCGCGGTGACCTGGGGGCTCGGCTATTTCGGCCAGCCGCATATCATCGTGCGCTTCATGGCGATCGACACGGTCGAGAAGGTCCGTCCGGCGCGCAATATCGGCATGACGTGGATGGGCGTCGCGCTGCTCGGTTCGATCGGTATCGGTATTGCCGGCCGCGCCTTTGCCGAACGCAACGGCATCGTCGTGGACGACCCCGAGACGATTTTCATCGTGCTCGCCAACCTGTTGTTCCACCCGCTGATCACCGGCTTCCTGCTCGCCGCGTTGCTCGCCGCGATCATGTCGACGATCAGTTCGCAACTGCTGGTTGCCTCGAGCTCGCTGACCGAGGATTTCTACAAGCTGTTCTTCCGCCGCCATGCCTCGGAGCGCGAGAGCGTGAATGTCGGGCGGATCTGCGTCGCGCTGGTGGCGATTGCCGCGATCGTGATCGCGAGCAATCCCGATAGCCAGGTGCTCGGCCTCGTATCCAACGCGTGGGCAGGATTCGGCGCGGCCTTCGGTCCGCTGATTATCCTCGCGCTGACGTGGAACAGGATGACCGGCGCGGGCGCGGTGGCGGGCCTGGTCACCGGTGCCGCGGTTGTCGTCGCATGGATTGCGCTGGGCTGGAATGCGGCGCTGCCGGGCATGGACCAGGGCCTTTACGAGATCGTCCCCGGCTTCATCGCTGCCTGGCTCGCCATCTGGCTGGTCAGCAAGGCGACCGCCGGAACCGCAGAGCGCCCCTTGCCAGCCTGACGCGCAGTCGTCACACCGTCTCCCGATTGAGGAGACGAACATGCGAACACTACTGGCGGGCGTAGCCGCCCTCGCCCTGACTGCCACGCCTGCCACTGCGCAGGAGACGGCCGAACAGCCCGCGATCCAACAGCAGATCGGCGCCGGCGGGCGGCCCGTGGGCGCAAACTGGGCGCGCAGCCCGGTGATCGCGCAGCACGGCATGGCCGCCACTGCGCACCCGCTCGCCACGCAGATCGCGCTCGACGTGCTCAAGGACGGCGGCAGTGCGGTCGATGCGGCCATCGCGGCCAATGCCGCGCTCGGGCTGATGGAGCCCACCGGCAATGGCATCGGCGGCGACCTGTTCGCGATTATCTACGACCCCGCGACCGGCAAATTGCACGGCATCAATGGATCGGGCCGCAGCCCGCAGGGCCAGACGCTCGACCAGCTGGTCGACAAGCTCGATGGGGCGGATGCCCTACCGCCCTATGGCCCGCTGCCGATCACCGTGCCGGGCACGGTCGATGCGTGGTTCGCCATGCACGAACGCTTCGGCAAGCGGACCATGGCGGCAAACCTGGCGCCGACCATCAGCTACGCGCGCGAAGGTCATCCGATCGCACCGGTCATCGGCATGTATCTCGCCCGCTCGCTCAAGGCCTATTCGGCACGCGAGAGCGAGTTCGATTTCGCCAATGCACGCAAGGTGTGGTTCGCCGATGGCACCGCGCCCGCAGTAGGCGAAATCTTCCGCAATCCGGACCTCGCCGATACGCTGGAGGCCATCGCCCGCGACGGGCGCGATGCCTACTACGATGGCGATCTGACCGATGTGATCGTCGATTACCTGCAGGCGCAGGGCAGCGCCTTCACGCGCGAGGATTTTACCGCGCACCGCAGCGAATGGGTCGAGCCCGCCTGCGCCGGCTATAAAGACGGGTACGAGCTGTGCGAACTGCCGCCCAATTCGCAGGGCTTTGCCGCGCTGCAGATGGTCAATATTCTCAAGAATATCGACCTGTCGCAATGGGAGCGCGGTAGCGCGCAAGCGCTGCACTACATGGTCGAAGCCAAGCGGCTCGCCTATGCCGATGTCGCACGCTTCTATGCCGATCCCGATTTTTCGCGCTTGCCGAAGGAACTGCTCGGCGAGGAATATGGCGCCGAACGTTTCAAGCTGATCGATCCGGCAAAAGCGACGCCCGAATTCCAGCCCGGTGAAATCGAAGTCGCGCCCAAGCTCGAAGGTGAAGGCGATACCACCTATCTCACCGTGGTTGACGGCGACGGCATGATGGTCAGCCTCATCCAGTCGAATTATCGCGGTATGGGCGGCGGGCTGGTCGCGCCGGGGACGGGCTTCATGTTCCAGGACCGGGGCGAGCTGTTCAGCCTCGATCCGGCGCATCCCAATGCCTATGAACCCGGCAAGCGGCCCTTCCACACGATCATTCCCGCGTTCGTCAAAAAGGACGGCCAGCCCTATATGACGCTGGGCCTGATGGGCGGCGGCATGCAACCGCAGGGCCATGTGCAGGTGCTGGTCAATATCGTCGACTATGGCATGAACCTGCAGGAAGCAGGCGATGCCGCGCGCTTCAACCATGATGGCGGGCCGCAGCCGACCGAGACACTGGAAGGCCCCGCCGCCGATCCGCTGGGGACATTGTTCGTCGAACCCGGCATCCCTGCAGAAACCATCGCCACGCTGCGCAGCATGGGCCACAAGGTCGAAGTGGTCGACAACGGCATCATGTTCGGCGGCTACCAGGCCATTGCGCGCGATCCCGAGACAGGCGTGCTGACGGGCGCCACCGAAATGCGCAAGGATGGGCAGGCCAGCGGCTATTGAGGAGAGCGACATGGCAAAGGTAACCGGACTGGGCGGGGTCTTTTACGTGGTGAAGGACCCTGCCGCCACGCGCGCCTGGTACCGCGACGTGTTGGGCATTGGCGGCGAATACGGGCCGCAGCTGGAGTGGTCCGAAGAAACGGGCGAAAAACCCTATTCGCTCATCAGCCACTTCAAGGACGATGAGTACATCAAGCCCGGCACCGGCGGCTTCATGATCAATCTGCGGGTCGACGATTGCGACGCGATGGTTGCGCAATTGAAGGACAAGGGCGTGGAGGTGCTTGGCCATGTCGACGAAGGCTATGGCAAGTTCGCCTGGATACTCGATCCCGACGGGGTCAAGATCGAGCTGTGGGAACAGCTTGCCGCACCCGAATAGGCGGCGCCTCTCGTCGGAAAACTGCGGCTTCCGACATATCGTTAGCGAAGAATTAAGGATGATCGGGAGATAAGCGCGGGTATGCGACCGCATCCCGCCTTCTCTCTGCTGTTTCTCCTCAGCCTGGCAGGATGTGGCGTGGTACCCGGCTCCAAGCCCGCAGAAAGAGTCGCGCGTCAGGCGGGGTCCGTCCCCGTCAGCACTGCGCGACCCGAAACGCGCCAGTGCAATGCCGAACTGGGTCAGAGCGGCTCGCGCTTCGCTCCGCTGCCCGACAAATTCTACGGCTCCGGCTGTTCGACCACCAACAGCGTCCGGCTCGAACGCGTCGGCGGGGATCACAGCGAATTCGCCGTGACCAACCTTGGTGCGGTTGCCTGCCCGCTGGCAAACAGCTTTGCCGGCTGGGCGCGCTACGGAGTCGATCGCGCCGCGCAGCAGATCCTCGGCAGCCCGCTCCAGCGGATCGAAACCATGGGCAGCTTCGCCTGCCGCAATGTCGCCGGAAGCGGTCGCCGCAGCGCGCATGCGCGCGCGGAGGCGATCGACGTGGCCGCTTTCGTCCTTGCCGACGGCCGCCGGATCTCGGTTCAGTCGGGGTGGAACGCCTCACGCGACGAGCGCGAGTTTCTGCGCGTCATTCACCGCAGCGCCTGCAAGCGGTTCGGCACCGTGCTCGGCCCCGATTACAACCGGGCGCATCACGACCATTTCCATCTCGAATATGGCGATGGGAACTACTGCCGCTAAACTTCGGACGCCCTACATTGCGAAGGGCGTATCCTCGTCGAGCTTTGCTTCCAGCCGCAGGCGGACCGCCTGCGCGGAATGATCCGTTCCCAGCTTCGACATCAGGTTTGCGCGGTGGATTTCCACCGTGCGTGGGCTGATCCCCAATTCACGACCGATCATCTTGTTGCTGCAGCCCTCGGCCAGCCAGTCGAGCACCTCGCGTTCGCGCGGGGACAGCGTGGCGATCTTGTTGCGCGCCTCGACCATTTTCCGGCGCGCCTGGACATGCGCATCGACATCCTTGCCGATCCGGCCAAGCGCTTCGGCCAGCCGTTCGGGTTTCAGCGGCAGCGCGACATAATCCAGCGCACCCGCTTTCACCGCATCGACGATGCAGGCCGGCCGGGGTTCACGCGCGGTGGCGATTACCGGCAACCACACGCCTTTCTGAGCCAGCTCGTTCAGGACCGACGCGACCCCGCCATCGGTGGGATCGTCGCGCGCCAGGATCACACCCTGCTCGGGTGGTCGCTGCAAGAATTCGGCCGCGTTAGTATAGGTTTCACAGTGATGGCCAAGTCCAAAACCCAAATGGGCTTGTTCTGCCCGGCCACGACTTGAGCCTCCTACAATATGGAGAATTTGGCGCTCTTTCATTTGGAGTACCTTACCTCTATGACAAAGCCCCCGCCACAAAATATTAGTTAATATAACCGGTCTTATACGAATGCCGACCTAACTACGAACAGTTCTCAATAGCAATTTGTATATTCGCGACAGAACCTAGTCTTCGCTTCTGTAGAAACTATAGTCGGGCAGCGAGTGGAACGCGCTTTTCAGCGCATCGCCCCAACTCGACGAAATTGCCTGGAAATATGGATCGTCATGATTGACCCGGTGTTCGTGCTTGGGTTCGAAGACATCGCGTTCGATGACCTGCAGGTCGAGCGGCAACCCGACCGAAAGGTTCGCCTTGAGCGTCGAATCGAAGCTGACCATCAGCAATTTGACCGCATCTTCGAGGCTCATCGTACGGTCGTAACCGCGGATGATGATCGGGCGCCCGTATTTGGTCTCGCCGATCTGGAAGAAGGGCGTGTCGTGGCTGGCCTCGATGAAGTTGCCTTCGGGATAGACCATGAACAGGCGCGGCTCCATGCCCGCGATCTGGCCCGCGACGATGATCGAGGCGGTGAACCGGCCCCGCCCCTTTACCCCGTTGGCCTCCTGCCGGTCGGCGATGATGCTCCGCAGCAGCTTGCCGATTTCGGTCACGACCTGGAACATCGTGGGCGATTGCAGGATGATGTTGTCGCGCTCGTCGGGTTCTTTCATCCGTTCTTCGAGCTGGCTGATCACCGCCTGCGTACTGGCGAGGTTGCCCGCGGTCATCACCGTGATGATCCGCTCGCCCGGCACGTTCCAGGTGAACATCTTGCGAAACACGGAAATGTTGTCGACGCCTGAATTGGTGCGCGTATCGCTCATCAAGACGAGGCCGGTGTCGAGCACCATTCCCACACAATAAGTCATCGTAATCGTCCTCTCGGCAGTTCTATTGCTGCACTTGCTGTTGTTCGACCGCGACATCGACTTCGAGTACGGTCGAGGTAGTCCCGAAACTGATCCCGGTAACCGGCGCGGCATCGCGGTAATCGCGCCCCGTAGCGACGCGCACGTATCTCGCGTCGGGACTTATCCCGTTCGAGATGTCGAAGCCGACCCAGCCCAGTTCCGCAACATAGGCTTCCGCCCAGGCATGGCCTGCTTCCTGATCCACCCGGTCGTTCATCATCAGGTAGCCGCTGACATAACGCGCCGGGATTCCCAGCGAACGGGCAATACCGATAAAGATATGCGCGTGGTCCTGGCAGACGCCATTGGCCGCCGCGAAAGCTTCTTCGGCGATGGTCCGTGAATGGGTGGTGCCGGTCTTGTATTCGACCCGATCGAGAATGCCCGCCGACAGGCGGTGGAGCATATCGAGCCGGCTTTCGCCGTCCCGGTCCATTTCCGCAGCCAGCTTGCGCATGCCCGGGCCGGGCTGTGTCTGATCGGTCTGGCCGAGGAAGCTCCACAGGGGCAGGTGCCCCGCGTGCCGCCCGATGACGCCCGCATGGTCATGCGTATCGACGGTCCCGCGACAGGTCACGGTGACATCGCGCGCGCCGGTTTCGACCGCGACCAGCGTCACCGTATTATGATGCTGGTCTTCATAGGTGAGTTCGGGATACGCATTATCGTATTCCATATCCCACTCGAGGATTTCCTGCCCCTGCGTCTCCTTGGGCGTCAGGCGCAGGCGCTGGAGACCGTGGATCACCGGAGTG
The DNA here is from genome assembly GCF_025736935.1 of Qipengyuania sp. SS22. NCBI lineage: Bacteria > Pseudomonadati > Pseudomonadota > Alphaproteobacteria > Sphingomonadales > Erythrobacteraceae > Qipengyuania > Qipengyuania sp. SS22. The sequence continues at coordinate 1,512,723 of NZ_CP107048.1, forward strand.
TCGAAGCGATAGCGGGTGGTATGGCGGATCGAGAGGCGCATCAGGCAAGGAACCGATAGTCTTTGGCGATCGCAACCCCGATCGCGGCGTTGGAGGCCATGAAATCGACGAGGAACTCGTGCAGGCCCTGGTCGAAGACGTCCTCGATAGTAAGATCGGCGATCCGCGTATCGGCGTCGCGCATCAGCGTGTTGCTGGCGCCTTCCTGGCCGTGCAGCCGCGCCAGCGCGGCGAGATTGGCGCGCAATTCGGAATGGCAGAAGGCCAGGCTGCGCGGGAAGCAATCGTCGAGGATCAAGAATTCGCAGATCCCGCGCGCATCGATCTGGCCCGCATTGAGCCAGCGGTAGGCACGGTCGCCCGAGACCGAGCGTAGCACCTGGTCCCACTGCCCCGTATCGAGGCTCGACCCGACATAGGAGAGCGAGGGCAGCAGCAGATAGTATTTGATATCGAGGATGCGCGCGATGCTGTCGCCGCGTTCGATGAAGGTGCCGGCCTGCGCGAAGTGATACCCTTCGTCGCGCAGCATCGAGCCTTCCATCGCGCCATGCGCCAGCGTGCCGGCGCGCCGGATCGTCGCCACCGTGTCGAGCACGCGGTTCTCGCCGACCGGACGGGACAGTTGCTCCTGCGTCTCCAACCAGTTCTCGTTGATCGCTTCCCACAATTCGCCGCTGATGGCGTTCCGCGCGAGCCGGGCGTTCTGGCGCACCTGGCCGAACATCGCGAGGATCGAGGAAGCGTTGTCCTTGTCGCGCAGGATATAATTCCACGCCTGCACGCCGGTATAGCTGGCATGCTTGGCCTCGTAGCCCGCACGCTGCCCGGCGGTGGAAATGACCGAGCGCCATTCCTCTTCCGCCGTGACCAGATCGCGGGTCAGCGCCATGCGCAGCCCCGCATCGAGCAGGCGCGCGGTGTTCTCCGCCCGCTCGAGATAGCGGAACATCCAGAACAGGCCATTGGCGGTCCGGCCGAGCATCAGTCCTTGAGCACCCAGGTATCCTTGGTGCCGCCGCCCTGGCTCGAATTGACCACCAGCGAATCCTTCTTGAGCGCAACGCGCGTCAGCCCGCCGGGGGTAATGTCGATCTTGTTGGGTGAAACCAGCACGAACGGGCGCAGGTCGACATGCCGCGGGGCGAGGCCCTTCTTGGTGAAGATCGGACAGGTCGACAGCGCCAGTGTCGGCTGCGCGATGTAGTTCTCGGGCCGCGCGACAAGCTTCTTGCGGAACGCCTCGAGCTCCTTCTTCGAGGCGGCCGGGCCGATCAGCATGCCGTAGCCGCCCGATCCGTGGACTTCCTTGACCACCAGCTCGGCGAGATTGTCGAGCACGTATTTGCACGATTCCTCATCGGCGCAGCGATGCGTCTCGACATTGGGCAGCAGCGGTTTTTCGCCGGTATAGAACTCGACGATCTCGGGCATGAAGGAATAGATCGCCTTGTCGTCGGCCACGCCTGTGCCCGGTGCATTGGCGATGGTCAGGCGGCCCGCGCGATAGACATCCATCAGCCCCGGCACGCCAAGCACGCTGTCTTCGTTGAAGCTCAGCGGATCGAGGAATTCGTCGTCGACGCGGCGATAGATCACATCGACCGGGTGATAGCCGCGCGTGGTGCGCATCGCCACGCGGCCGTCGATGACGCGCAAATCGCTGCCCTCGACCAGCTCCGCACCCATCTGGTCGGCGAGGAAAGCGTGTTCGAAATAGGCGGAGTTGTAGATCCCCGGAGTCAGCACCGCGACGGTCGGCTTGCCGCGCGTGCATTCGGGCGCACAGGCGGCCAGGCTCTTGGCCAGCCGGCGCGGATAATCCGAAACCTGTTCGACCGGGACACGCATGAACAGTTCGGGGAACATGCTCATCATGGTTTCGCGGTTCTCGAGCATATAGCTCACGCCAGACGGAGTTCGCGCATTGTCTTCGAGCACGTAGAATTCGTCGGCCCCGGTGCGGACGAGGTCGATCCCGACGATATGCGTGTAGATCCCGCCGGGCGGCGTGAAGCCCACCATGTTCGGCAGCCAGGCGTTGTTGTTGCGGAACAGGCGTTCGGGAATGCGGCCCGCGCGGATGATCTCCTGCCGGTGGTAGAGATCGTGCATGAAGGCGTTGAGCGCGGACACGCGCTGTTCGATCCCGCGGGACAGCTTGCGCCATTCGGCGGCGGTAATCACGCGCGGTACCATGTCGAACGGGATCAGCCGTTCCTCGGCCTCGCCGTCGCCATAGACGTTGAAGGTGATGCCGGTTTTGCGGAAATTGGTCTCGGCCTCGGCGTGTTTACGCCGCATGAGGCCGTTGTCCTGCCCGTTGAACCAGTCGCAATAGCCTGAGTAGGCCGGACGTACCCCGCCATCGGCCTGGTACATTTCATCGAAGTAAGCGGTGTCGCCGGTCATAATCCCCCAGGGGCGCCCGGCACCTCGCGCGCCATGCTCCTACAAGAGAATACGCATTTAACCGCGATCCAGTTCCGAAAGCACCGCTTCGACCGCCTCATGGGTCAGCACAAAACCCATGTGCGAACAGCGCAATGCGCGCGCGCGGTCTCGCTCGCCAGGCTTGCCGCAGGCGGCGCGGGGATGGACGATGCCATCGCGCGGGCTCCACATGGCGACCGTTTCGACCGGCGGCTTTTCATGCACCACGGCGTCGATTTCGGGTTCGTCGACACGGTGGCCGGCGATCGCCTGGTAGGCCCGCCAACCATTGTTCGCACGCGGGCTGCCCGAAAAGGGGGACCCCATGGTGATGACCTTGGCGACCTTGTCGGGATGCGCCTTGGCCAGCTCGCGCGCCATCACTCCGCCCAGGCTCCAGCCGACCAGATGGACCGGCTCACCCGAGCGCTGGTAGATATCGACCAGCCGCTGCTCGACCTTGCGGAAGCTTTTCTCGGTAGCACCCAGATTGTAGCCGAGGCCCCATTTCTTGGTGTTGTGGCCAGCCTGCTCGAACTTGCGCGCCATCCACCGCATGCGAATGGGATGCGCGCCGAAACCGGGCAGCAGCATGACGGTTTTGGGACTAGCGGCGGGCGCGATTTCCAGCGGGCGACCGACCAGCCGCCGCAGCGGCTCGATCGGCCAGAGCAATTCGCGCAGCAGCAATTGCCAGCGCGGACCGCTGATCTCCTCGGGGCACGGCTCGGCCGCGAGCGCCCAGCGGCGGGCCAGTTCCTCGCGGTCGATAAGACGCGTGTCTTTGAAGGGTAACGTTGCCATCGCCCTGTAATAATGCGCGGTGGACCGATTGGCTCCCGAATTGATGCCCGGTCGTTTAAGCGTCGCAGTCGCCGATCCGCTCCTGCGCACTCGTCATGGTCATCGTCATCGTCCGGCCGTCGGGACCTTCGGCATCGACGGTCATGGTCATGTCCGATGACGTCTCGTTGCCCGTGCCCTTCATGGTCATCCGGGCCATGCCCTGCCCTTCGGCCTTGCAGTTCATGATCGCATCGATCTGGCCGCCGGCGGCATCGAATTTCTCGAACGTGCAGTCGTCATTATCCTGCGCCTGCCGCGCCATTTCCTCGAAGCCCTTGTCGGCTTCTTCCTGCGTGAGACAATATTCGTGAACCTGCGGTCCCTGATCGAACATGCCGCGCATCATGTCCTGCACCTGCTGCGGCGCGTCGGGGATGTCGATATCGACGAACTCGACCGTGGCACGGTACTGGCCGGGCTGCGGCCGAACCATGTCGGCCGATTGCGCGGCAGCTTCGGCCATCGAGATCTCGCCATCGCCGTCGGCATCGGTGGACGCGCCCCCACAGGCGGCAAGGGTCAGGCTGGCGGCGGCAATCAGGGCGGTATGGCGCATGGAAATTTCTCCGAATAGATGTCCACGACGCTAGCAGCCGGGGCGTGTCAGGCAAGCACCGTTGCACGCGCCGGTGCCGTTCCCCATATGTGCGCACATGAGCGAACTGATCATTCGGAGAGGATTGGACGAGCCGGACACCACTGGCGAGTTCGTCCCCCACAAGCCTGCGCGCCCCGAAAAATCGATGGGCGGCAAGGCCTTCAAGCTGGTCAGCGACTACACCCCCTCGGGTGACCAACCGACTGCAATCGCCGAATTGAGCGGCGCGGCGAAGGACGGCGACCAGACGCAGGTGCTGCTGGGAGTGACCGGTTCGGGCAAGACCTTCACCATGGCCAAGGTGATCGAGGAATTGCAGCGCCCCGCGCTGATCCTCGCGCCGAACAAGATCCTTGCCGCGCAGCTGTACGGCGAGTTCAAGAGCTTCTTCCCCGAGAACGCAGTCGAATATTTCGTCAGCTATTACGACTATTACCAACCCGAAGCCTACGTCCCGCGCAGCGACACCTATATCGAGAAGGAAAGTAGCGTAAACGAGGCGATCGACCGGATGCGCCACTCGGCCACGCGCGCGCTACTCGAACGCGACGACGTGATCATCGTGGCATCAGTCTCGTGCCTCTACGGGATCGGCTCGGTCGAAACCTATTCGGCGATGATCTTCGACATCAAGAAGGGCGAAGCGGTCGACCAGCGCGAGCTGATTCGCAAACTCGTCGCGCTGCAATACAAGCGCAACGACGCCGGTTTCGCGCGCGGGAACTTCCGCGTCCGCGGCGACAGCCTGGAAATCTTCCCGAGTCATTACGAGGACATGGCCTGGCGGATCAGCTTCTTCGGCGACGATATCGAAGAAATCAGCGAATTCGATCCGCTCACCGGCAAGAAGGGCGCCAGCCTCGACAAGGTGCGCGTCTATGCCAATTCGCACTATGTGACGCCCGGCCCGACGATGAAACAGGCCGCCGAAGCGATCAAGTTCGAGCTGACCGAGCGGCTCAAGGAACTGCACGAGGAGGGCCGCCTGCTCGAAGCGCAGCGGCTCGAACAGCGCACCAATTTCGACCTCGAGATGATCGCCGCCACCGGCAGCTGCGCAGGGATCGAGAATTACAGCCGCTTCCTCACCGGGCGCCTGCCTGGCGAACCGCCGCCGACATTGTTCGAATACCTGCCCGAAAACGCGCTGCTGTTCGTCGACGAAAGCCACCAGACCGTGCCGCAGATCGGGGCGATGTCGAAAGGCGACCACCGCCGCAAGATCACGCTGGCCGAGCATGGCTTCCGCCTGCCCTCATGCATCGACAACCGCCCGCTGCGCTTCAACGAATGGGATGCGATGCGCCCGCAGACCTTCGCGGTCTCCGCCACGCCGGGCACGTGGGAAATGGAACAGACCGGCGGCGTCTTCGCCGAACAGGTCATTCGCCCCACCGGGCTGATCGACCCGCCTGTGGGCATCCGCCCGGTCGAGGACCAGGTCCAGGACTGCATCGAGGAATGCAAGAAGACCGCCGCCAAGGGCTATCGCACGCTGGTAACCACGCTGACCAAGCGAATGGCGGAGGATCTCACGGAATTCATGCACGAAGCGGGCGTCAAGGTCCGCTACATGCACTCCGACGTCGAGACGCTCGAACGTATCGAGCTGATCCGCGACCTGCGGCTGGGCGTTTATGACGTGCTGGTGGGGATCAACCTGCTGCGCGAAGGGCTCGACATTCCCGAATGCGGGCTGGTCTGCATCCTCGATGCCGACAAGGAAGGCTTCCTGCGCAGCGAAACCAGCCTGATCCAGACGATCGGCCGTGCGGCGCGCAATGTCGATGGCCACGTGATCCTCTATGCCGACCGCATCACCGGCAGCATGGAACGTGCGATGGCGGAAACCGACCGCCGCCGCGAGAAGCAGAAGGACTATAACGAGGAACACGGCATCACGCCGCAGACGATCCGCCGCCAGATCGCCGATATCGTCGCGCATACCGCGTCGCAGGACGGGGTCACGGTGGATACGGGCGACGACGAGCGCAACAATCTCGTCGGGCACAATCTGCGCGCCTATATCGAAGACCTCGAGAAACGCATGCGCACAGCCGCCGCCGATCTCGAATTCGAGGAAGCCGGTCGCCTGCGCGACGAAATCCGCCAGCTGGAGAACGACGAACTCGGCCTCGGCGATAGCGAGAAGAAAGCGCCGCGCGTGGGCCGCAGCGATGCCGGGCGCCCGGGAACGCGCAAGACCCGCTACGGCAAGACACGCTACAAGCGGATGGGCGGCAAACCGTGATCGACGGGCGTATTTGACCTCGCTCGCCCGGTGGGGTCATAGGATGGCCGCAAAGGGGGACTGAACCGCATGACATCGAGCCGTATTCTCGCCAGCATCTGTGCCGCCAGCACCATACTGATGGTGCCGTACGCCGCGATTGCGCAGGCCGACAAAGCAGCCGCGACCGACAAGGCGGGCGATATCGAATCGCAGGTGCGTACGCGGACCATGACCGGCACCTTCGGCGGACAGCGGATCTCCTACCGCGCGACCATGGCCGAAACGGTGCTCAAGTCGGACAGCGGCAAGCCCGAAGCGGTGGTGGTCACCACCAGCTATGTGAAGGACCCGCGCGATGCCTCGCGCCCCGTCTTCTTTCTGTTCAACGGCGGGCCCGGATCGGGTTCGGTGTGGCTGCAAATGGGTGCCTTCGGGCCCAAGCGGGTCGCGATCCCCTCCGACGCGCGCGACGATGGTGCCCCGCCCTATCCGCTGCTCGACAATCCCGACAGCCTGCTCGATGTCGCCGACCTCGTCTTCATCGACCCGCCGGGCACGGGTTTCAGCTATCTGACCAAGGATACCAATCCGGCCAAGTATTACGGGCTGGAAGCCGATGCCGAGGCAGTGGCCAAGGTCATCCGCCTGTGGCTCAACGAAAACGGCCGCTGGAACAGCCCCAAGTATCTCGGCGGCGAGAGCTATGGCACCACGCGCACCGCGATGGTCGCGCGCGAGCTTGAAGGCGGGACTTATAACGATGTCGGCCTCAACGGGCTGATCCTGATCTCGACCATTCTCGACTTCGCCGGGCGTGAACCGACACCGGGCAACGAAATGGCCTATGTCGTCACGCTGCCCAACATGGCCGCAGCCGCCTATTACCATGGCAAGGTGCAGGCCCCTTCGGTCGAAGAGATCGTCGACGAAGCGCGCCAGTTTGCCATCGGACCCTTCGCCACTGCGCTGCTCAAGGGGCAGGACCTGCCCGATGCCGAGCGTGCTGCAGTTCGCGCCGAACTCGCGCGGCTGACCGGCCTGTCCGAACGCTATCTCGACCAGGCCGACCTGCGCGTCACCTCGCAACGCTTCTACAAGGAATTGCTGCGCGACCGCGGGCTGACGATCGGGCGGCTCGACGCGCGCTATACCGGGCGCGATTTCGACGATGCCGGCGAGACCCCCGATAACGATCCCAGCTTCTACGGGATCGATGCGGGCTATACTGCGGCGATCAACAGCTGGACGCGCGACACGCTGGGCTTCGAGACGACCCGCGAATACCAGTCGATCGGCCGCGAGCCGGGACGCAATTGGGAATGGTCGGTCGGCAATGGCCGCGGCGCCTATCTCAATGTCGCGCCCTTCATCGGCCAGGCGATGCGGCAAAACTCGCAGCTGCGCGTGTTCAATGCGCAGGGCTATTACGATTTCGCCACGCCCTTTTTCGGCGCCGAATATTCGCTCAAGCGGATGGGGATTCCGCAGGACCGCGTGGAGTTCCAGTATTACGATGCGGGCCACATGATGTATATCCGCGACGAGGACCGCGCCAAGCTGTCACGCGACATCCGCGCCTTCATCCGCGCGCGCTGAGGATAGCGCGGGATGGCCGCTTGAATGCTGTCACGCCTGTGTCATAGCGCGCGCATGCGTCGCGCCTCCCCTCTCGTACTGCTGGCCGTTCTTGCGGCCTGCAAGCCCCCGGCCTCGGACGATTACGTCGAGCGTACGCGGATCGATACGCCCGTCGAAGGGCCGGCGGAACCGATCGATTCCCCCGATACCGAGGGCGCGATCTGGGCACCGGCGGCCGCAGGCGCGCGATTGCTTTACGGCAAGCCGGGCGAACGCCCGCTGTTCGCCGTGGAATGCCTGAGCGACGGGAGCGAACCGATGCTCGGCTATACCCGCTTCGCCCGCGCCGATGCGGACGCGCAGGCGGTGCTGGCGCTGATCGGCAATGGCCATGTCGCGCGGCTCAAGATCGATGCAGTGCAAATCGGCGATGTATGGCGCTGGGAAGGCGCGATCGAAGCCGCCGATCAGCGGCTCGACGTACTCACCGGCAACCGCGAGGTCGAAGCGACCGTGCCCGGGGCAGGCAGCGTGATCCTCAATTCCAGCGCGCTGCCCGGCGAACTCGTCGAGCGGTGCCGCGCATTGGGCGAGCCGCTGGGCGAGGACGACCCTCTTAGCGAGGGCGAGCCGACGCCCGCGCCTTCTCCACCAGCAGATCCGGCGTAAGCACCTGCGGCAATTGCTCGGCGTCGCCGCCGGGTTCGTACCACAGATAGAGCGGCACCCCGGCTGCGCCCTGCTGCGTCAGCATGCGCGAGATTTCCGCATCGGGCTGCGTCCAGTCGCCGCGCAGCGCGATGACCCCGGCGGCATCGAACGCATCGCGGGTCGCGCTGCGTTCGATCGCCACGCTTTCATTGACCTTGCAAGTGACGCACCAGTCGGCGGTAAACCAGACGAACACCGGGCTCCCCGAACCGCGCGCTTCGGCCAGCGCCGTTTCGCTATAGGCAATCGGATCGAGCAGGCTTGCGCCCGGCGAAGCCTGCGCCAGCGGACGCGGGAGCAGCGCAGTGCCCAGCCCCAGCACGACCACCAGGCTTACGCCCAGCATCATTGCGCCCGACCGGGACTTGCGCTGGAACAGCCCCACCAGCGCGAGCCCGCCCAGTGCCAGCGCGCCGAGGATCAGCACCAGAGCGAGATATTCGCCCTCGCCGATCCGCCAGACCAGCCATGCCAGCGCCAGCGCGGTCAGCCCCATCGGCAGCGCCATCCATTTGCGGAACCGCTCCATCCATGCGCCGGGCTTGGGCAGAAGGCGGCGGATCGCTGGGACGAACCCGACCAGCAGGAAGGGCAGCGCCAGCCCCAGCCCCAGTGCAGTGAATACAAGCAAACCGTTGATCGGCTCAATCACCAGCGCCGCGCCCAGCGCGACCGCCATGAACGGCCCCGTGCACGGCGTCGCCACGAACGCTGCAAGCAGCCCGGTCGAGAAGGACCCTGTCTGCGAGGGCGAGCCGCCCGAAACCGCCATGCCGGGGATCTCGAACAGACCGAGGAAATTGGCCGTGATCGCCAGCGCGAGCAGGAACAGGCTGACGACGACCACGGGCTCCTGCAACTGGAACGCCCAGCCGACCTGCTCGCCCGCCGCGCGCAGCAGCAGGATCGCCCCGCCCAGCGCCGCACAGGCCACCACCACGCCTGCCGTATAGGCGAGCGCATCGCGCCGCGCCGCGCGTTCGTCGCCGCCCGCCTTGGCCAGCGCCAGCGCCTTGAGGCTGAGAATGGGGAAGACGCAGGGCATGATATTGAGCAGCACCCCGCCCGCCAGCGCGGCGAGCAGCAGCCGCCACAGCACCGGCTCGGCGCTGCCGCCCAGCGGCTTGGCACCTTCGAGCGGGACATCGCCCGGAACGGCGGTCAGGCGCACCCCGCGTCCCTCGCCGAAATCGAGAATGCCCGCGATGGTCTGCGGACGCGGTTCGGCGGCGAGTTCGACACCCGGCGGCACGTCGAATTGCTCGATCGGCATCTCGACCACCAGCAAATCCCCTTCACGGATGAAGCGCTGCTGCGCGGCGTAGCTCGGCCGGTCGCCCTCTCCCAATTGCGAGGTACCAAGGTAGAAATGCGGTTCGCCCAAGGCGGTCGCTGCCGGGACCGGGATGCCGATACGCAAATGCGTCGCGGTGAATTCGAACTGCGCGCCGCTGTCGAGCGGGGGGACCACTGCCGCGCGCCAGCGGTCGAAACGCGGATCGGCCCCGGCGCGCGCCGGATCGAGCGACAGCGCCGCGCGCTGCGGCACGCAAATCGCATCGGTGCAGGCGAGATAGCTGGCGGTCACGGCGATCGGCGCGGGCTGTGCGCCTGCCGCGCCCTTGGGCACGGTGATGGGGACCAGCACCGCGTAGTCGCCTTCATAGACATGGTTCATCAAGCCGCCGATCACCAGCCGCTGCGGCAGCGGATAGAGCGGCTCTCCCGCCCGCCACCCCTCAGGCAGGTCCCAGTCGAGCTGCATGCCCAGCCCCGCATCACCGGGGTTCGACCAATAGCCATGCCATTCCGCCGACGAGGGGGTGAAATGCAGCGCAAGCGTCCATGTCTCGCCCGGCTGCGGCGCGCTTTCGGCGACCAGTTCGACCGCGATCCGGTCGCTGGTCGCATTCTGCGCCGCCACCGGCGCGGCGAATGCCAGTGCCACCAGCGCCACCAGCGCCGCCAATCGTTCCAATATCCTTGCTTCGATCACGTCGCTGGCTCTAGGGCTAGGCCCCATGACAGACAAGCGAGACCTGCTGATCCTGGGCGGCGGCCTGGTGGGCATGACCCTGGCGCTGGCTGCGGCGAAGAAGGGGCTGTCGAGCCACTTGGTCGACCGTGCCGATCCCGCCAGCCTGACCGCCGACGGCTTCGACGGGCGCGCCTCGGCGATCTCGACCGCGAGTTGGCGATTGTTCCGCCACATCGGGCTTGAGAGCGTGCTCGAACCGCATGGCTGCGACATTGCCGCGATCGGCGTACTCGACCAGATGAAGCCGGGCCGCCTCGATTTCCGGCCCGAACCGCATGAAGGCACGCTGGGGCGCATGTTCGCCAATCGCCAGCTGCGCCTCGCGCTGCACGAAGCTGCGACGCAGGAACCGCTGATTGCGTGGCATGCCCCGGTCGAAGTGGTCGCGCGCGAACGCGGCGAATTCGGCGTCTCGGCCACGCTGGGTGACGGGCGCACGCTCGAAGCCGCGCTGATGATCGGCGCCGAAGGGCGCGGTTCGCCATCGCGCGAAGAGGCGGGCTTCAAGATGGCGCAGTGGGATTACAGCCACCGCGCGATGATCGCCGGGCTCGACCACGCCAAGCCGCACGAAAACGTCGCATGGGAAATCTTCTATCCCGACGGCCCCTTCGCGCTACTCCCCATGCTCGACGGCCCCGATGGCCAGCACCGCAGTGCGTTGGTGTGGACCGTCGACGAGAAGGACGCTGCAGGCGTGCTCAAGCTGTCCGACCGCGCGTTCCTGGCCGAAGTGCTCAAGCGCATGGGCGACCTGCTCGGCGATCTCACGCTCAACAGCGCGCGTTCGTCCTATCCGCTCAGCTTCCAGCACACCGCCAGGATCGTCGACCACCGGCTCGCGCTGGTCGGCGACAGCGCGCATGGGATGCACCCGATCGCGGGCCAGGGTCTCAACCTCGGCCTGCGCGATGTCGGGGCGCTGGTAGACGTGCTCGACGAGGCACTGCGGCTCGGCCTCGACCTTGGGGATACGCAGGTGCTCAAGAAATACGAGGAATGGCGCGCGCTCGATGCGCTGATGGTGATGGGCGCGACCGACAGCCTGACGCGGGTCTTCGGCATTCGCGGCAAGACCGCGAGCGCGGTGCGGCGACTGGGCATGGCGGGTATCCAGCGCTCGGGCTGGCTCAAGCGCCTGTTCATGGACGAGGCGCGCGGCATCTCGGGCAAGCTGCCCGAATTGCTCAAGGCCTAGTTTTCTTCCGCAGGACTTGGCTGGTCGATCCGGTTGCCCGCCCCGTCACGCAGGCGCCGCGGTTCGAGCACGGCAGCGGTTTCGATCAGATCGAGCGAGCGCTGGAGCGTGGCATAGCGTTCGGCATCGCGCAGCCAGCCTTCGGCGTTTTCCGCGCCCGGCAGATTGCGTACTTCGGCAATCGCTGAATCGGTCCGCCCGCTTTCGAGAAACAGCCGCGCGCGATCGAGGCGGCGCTGCGGTTGCGGCGATGGCGCGCTTTCGCGGCGCACCACGAACAGCTGCGACAGTTCTTCGCCGAACCGCGCGAAACCGTTCTGGCTGCTTGGTTCGGCCAGCTTCGGCGACAGCCCTTCGAGCCGTGCGATCAGCTGGTCGAGCGTGATCGGATCGCGGCTGGTGCGGATGATCGTGTCCACCGCATTGGGCATGGCATCGCCGAAGCGCAGTCGCAGCTGGTCCGCCAGATACCCAAGCTCGGCACCCTTTTCGAGCGCGCGGCGCGTGGCGAAGGCGATCAGCAGCCCCTCGGCGCGCGCGGTATTGCCCGCGGCGGCCTGCGCCTGCAGGTCGAGCCGCGCGAGGCGCTGTTCGGCAGCGGCGAGCCGCGTGTCGAGCCCGCCCTGCTGTTCGGCCACGCGGTCGACCGCTTCTTGCGCCGCCTGGCTGGCGCTGGGCGTAGGAGTTGGTTCGGAGGTGGGGCTGGCCAGCGCCTGCGTTTCGACCGGATCCGGCGTGGCGACCGGCGCGTCACGATCGGTCAGCGTGTAGACGGCATAGCCCGCAATTGCCCCGCCAAGCAGGAAACTGGCGAGCACGGCGACCATGACCGGCCTTACCGACGGCACCTTGCGCCGGGTGCTGGTATAATTGTTCATCCGATTCCGTTCCGCGACCCCGTTGGCCCTCGTCCTGGGGCCATCCATAACATCAGCTATCGGTCTGACACAAAGCTTGCGCCAAGGCCAGTAGCTCGCTGTCTCCGGGGGCCTCGGCGATGTGGACCGAACGCCAGCCCGCGCCCGCCATTTCGGCGACCCGAGGGCCGATCACTGCCAGATCGACCAGATCGCGGGCAAGCCCGTGCCGGTCGAACTCGACCTTGAGCCGTTCCGCCGCCGCCCCCGAATGCAGCACGACCACCCCGCCGGTGTGCAGGATCGAGAGATCGTCCTCCGACAAGGCTTCGGGCACCGCGCGGTACAGGATCCGCGTATCGACTTCGAGCTGGTCGGGCACGCGCAAGGTCACGCGATCTTCCCCCGCCAGCCGCAGCAAGTGGAGCTTGCGGTTGCCGAGTTCGTCGAGCAGGTTCTGCAGCCCCCCGCGCCCCGTCCGTCCAACCAGGAAGCCCGCCCTGCGCGCGGCATCGGCGGTCGTATCGCCCACCGCATGGACCGGCAGCTTGGTCAGTTTGCCGAGCTGCTTGCCGCCATGGCGGAAGACATTGGCGCTACCGACCAGCAGCCCGTCGTAATCCGTCGCCGCGGGCGCATCCCAGGCGACCGGCTCAATGGTGAACAGCGGCCGGCCGTGCACATCGAGCCCCATCGCCTGCGCGGTCTCCGCGCTGACCGACCAGCCCGGTTCGGGGCGGAGCAGGAATAGCGGTTTCACAGCGGCTGGCCGAAATGTTCGGTGACTTCGCGCGGCGCGCGGCCGAGCAGGCTGCGCGCCAAAGCCAACGGCGCCTCGTCGTCCCCGGCGGCGAATTCGCTCTCGTCACCGATGCGGACCGTGCCATCGGAGCTGAAAATCGCTGCGCTCAGCGCAATGCGGCTCCCGCTGGTACGCGATAGCGCGGCAATCGGGCTGCTGCACGATCCGCCCAGCCCTTCGAGCAAGCGCCGTTCAGCGGCAATTTCGGCATGGCTTTCCGCGTGATTGATCTCACGCAGCAGGTCGTGCGCGCGCGCATCGTCGCTGCGGCATTCGATCCCGATGGCCGCTTGCGCGGGCGCGGGCATCCATACGGCGGGGTCGAGCCGTACGCCCACTGCATCCTCGCCCAGCCGGTCGAGACCGGCAGCGGCAAGAAAGGTCGCATCGGCGTCGCCCGCTTCGAGCTTGGCCATCCGCGTGGCGACATTGCCGCGAATGCCCACCACCGTCAGATCGGGCCGCAAGTGGAGCAATTGCGCGGCGCGGCGCGGGGCACTGGTGCCGATCCGCGCACCCGCCGCGATGGCGGCGATCGACTCTGCGCCGAGCAGCCGGTCGGCCTTGTCCGCACGCGGCAGGATCGCGGCGATGGCGATGGCTTCGGGGCGCAGCGTCTCGACATCCTTCATCGAATGGACCGCGCCGTCGATTCGCCCTTCGACCAGCCATTGGTCGAGTTCGCGCGTCCACAGCGCCTTGCCGCCGATCTCGGCGAGCGGACGGTCCTGTATGCGGTCGCCGCTGGCCACCACCGGCACCAGTTCGACCGCCGATTCGTCCCAGCCATGCGCGGCGCACAGCCGCGCGCGCGCTTCGTGCGCCTGCGCCATGGCAAGCGGAGAGCGACGGGTTCCGAGGCGAATGAGAGGTTGGTCCGGCATAGGGTCGGCTTGCCCTAGCGAGCCATGCCGCTAAGGGAAAGCTAGATGGCACTGGTTCTCGGCATAGAAAGCTCCTGCGACGAAACCGCGGTCGCGCTGGTCGATAGCCAGCGGCGGATCGTCGCACAGCGGATCGCCTCGCAGGATGCCGAGCACGCCCCCTTTGGCGGGGTGGTCCCCGAGATCGCCGCGCGTGCGCACGCCGAACGGCTTGCCCCGATGATTGCGGGCGTGCTGGATGATGCGGGTATCGCCCTGACCGATTGCGATGCCATCGCCGCCACAGCCGGGCCCGGCCTGATTGGCGGCGTGATGGTCGGGCTGGTCAGCGCCAAGGCGCTGGCGATGGCGACCGACACGCCATTGATCGCGATCAACCATCTCGAAGGCCACGCGCTGAGCCCGCGCCTAGCGGACGCGAGCATCGCCTTCCCCTATGCGCTGCTGCTGGTGTCGGGCGGGCACTGCCAGATTCTCCGTGTCGATGGCGTGGGCGAATATCGCCGCCTTGCCACCACGATCGACGACGCGCTGGGCGAAGCCTTCGACAAGACCGCCAAGATCCTCGGTCTCGGCTTCCCTGGTGGTCCCGCGGTCGAACGCAAGGCACGGGAAGGCGATCCCAGGGCTGTGCCGCTGCCCCGCCCGATGGTCGGCAGCGGCGAACCGCATTTCTCCTTCGCGGGCCTCAAGAGCGCGGTCCTGCGCGCGCATGACAGCGGACAGTACGAAGTCGCCGATATCGCCGCCAGCTTCCAGCAGGCCGCGGTCGATTGCGTAACCGACCGGTTGCGCATCGCCCTCGGCGAGATGGACGATGTCGAAACACTGGTGGTCGCGGGCGGGGTGGCGGCCAATGCCACCGTGCGCGCCGCGCTCGAACAGCTTGCCGCCGCGCATGGCATGCGCTTTGCCGCGCCGCCGCCCCGGCTGTGCACCGACAATGCCGCGATGATTGCCTGGGCGGGGATCGAACGGCTGGGGCAGGACGACCCGCTCGACATTTCGGCGCGGCCGCGCTGGCCGCTCGACCCGCAAGCCGAGCCGGTGCGCGGAGCAGGAGTAAAAGGATGACCCTTCGACAGGCTCAGGGCGAGCGGGTGGGCGTTCTCGGCGCGGGTGCGTGGGGTACCGCGCTGGCGCAAATGCTCGCGAGCGACGGCCGCGACGTGCTCATCTGGGCGCGCGAGAGCGAACTGGTCGCGGAAATCAATTCCGCGCACACCAATTCGGTTTTCCTCTCTTCCGTCACGCTGGCAAAGACCATCCGCGCGACCGGCGATCTGGCCGATATGGCCGCGCTGGACACGCTGCTGGTGGTCACGCCTGCACAGCATATGCGCAGCGTGCTCGAAGCCATGCCCTCGCATCCGCGCGATCTCGTGCTGTGTTCCAAGGGGATCGAGGCGGGCAGTGGGCGGCTGATGAATCATGTCGCCAAAGCCGCTGCCCCCGATAGCGCGGTGGCGGTCCTCTCCGGGCCAACCTTCGCGCATGAAGTCGCCGCGGGTCTGCCCACCGCGGTGACGCTCGCCTGCGCCGAGGGCGAAGCGCAATGGGACCGGCTGGCACCCGTGATCGCGCGCCAGACCTTCCGGCCCTATTATTCCGACGATGTGACCGGTGCCGAAATCGGCGGATCGGTCAAGAACGTGCTCGCGATCGCCTGCGGCGTGGTCGATGGGCTGGGCCTGGGACAGAATGCGCGCGCGGCGCTGATCGCGCGCGGCTATGCCGAGATGCTGCGGTTCGGCGAAGCGCTGGGCGCACGGGCCGAAACGCTCGCGGGCCTGTGCGGACTGGGCGACCTCGTGCTGACCTGCTCGTCCACCTCGAGCCGCAATTTCTCGCTCGGCAAGGCGCTGGGCGAAGGGCAGAAAGCCGAAGATTTGATGGCCGACCGCAAGACCGTGGCCGAAGGGGCGCATACTGCCCCTGTGCTGGTCGAACTGGCCGCACGTCACGGCATCGCGATGCCGATCGTCACTGCGGTCTATGGCCTGCTCAAGGGTGAAGAGCCACGCGCCGTCGTTTCCGGCCTGCTCGCCCGGCCACTGCGCGCCGAACAGGGCCACCCCGGGTGACCGACGCAAAACCGGACGAAGACCTTTCCGCACTGGCCAAGGGCGGGAGGCAGAATTTCTTCGGCTTCATCCTGCGGCTGGTCGCGCGGCTGCCGTTCCTGTTCATCGCCGGCCGTCTTTACGGCCCCGATGCGCTGGGCCGCTTCGCCTCGGCGCTGGTGGTGGTCGAACTGGTCGCGCTGCTATGCGCGATGGGCGAGAAGCGCGGGCTGGCACAGCGGATGGCCGAAGGCGACCAAAGCCATCCGGCCAATCTCGTCTATGACGGCATGCTGCTGGCGCTGCTGTTTTCCGCGCTGGCAGCGGCCTTCTTCTGGTTCGTCCCCGCCCCGCTGTTTCCCAGCGGCGACTATACCGAGCTCGACCGGTTCATCGTGCTGGCGATCCCCGCCTACGCGCTGACCGAAATCGTGCTCGCCGCGCAGGCTTACAAATACGATATCGCCACCACCGTGCGTGCGCGCGCGGTGATCGAACCGTGGACGATCTCGATCATGGCGGGCGTGTTCTATTTCCTGCCTGCGGTCAGCGATTCGGGGCTGGCGCTCGCCTATCTGGCGTCGATCTATGCCGGTCTGGCGACCGGGCTCTGGTCCTTCTTCCGCAGCTATGGCCGCCCGCGCGGCTGGCGCCCGCGCCCGGCCTATATGGGCAGGCTGACGATGCGCGCGCTGCCGCTCGCCACCGCCGATGCGATCGAATGGGGTACGAGGCGCATCGATATCTTCATCCTCGGCCTGTTCGCGGCCCCCGCAGCTGTCGGCGTCTATTATATCGCGCAGCAGGTCGCGAGCCTGCCGCAAAAGCTGAAGACCAGCTTCGAGCCGATCCTCGGCCCGGTCATCACCAAGAACCTCAAGACCAAGAACTACCAGGCGATTGCCAGCCAGATCTGCCAGGTGGGCTTCTGGATCGTGGCGATGCAGGCGGGCATCGCACTGGCGCTGGGCGTGCCGGGCGAAGCGGTGATGGGCCTTGTCGGGCCCGAATTCGTCGGCGGCACGGGGGCGCTTGCCTTCCTGCTCGCTGCCGAAGTCGTTGCCGCGACCGCAGTCGTGTCCGAAGCGGTGCTGGTCTATGTGGCGCGCGTTCGCAATCTGTGGATCTCGATCGGCACCATCGCGCTTCAGGCGGTACTGACCGTCGTGCTGATCAAGGCAATGGTCGCGGGCGGCTATGGCGAGCCGTACAAGGCCGCCGCCGCCGCGATCGCGCTGATGCTGGCGCTGGGCACCGCCAGCCTCGTGAAAGCGGTGCTGCTGTCGCGCATTTTGGGCCAGTCGATCAACACCTTCCGCTGGCCGCTGGTGTGGGCGGTCGCGCCTGCAGTGCTGGTCGGGTGGGCGGCGACGCAACTGCCCGAATGGGCCGAACTGATCGTGGGCATCCCGGCGATCCTCGGCATTTACGGCTACATCATCTGGACCCGCGGCTTCGGGCCCGAGGACCGCGTGCTGTTCCGGCGCAATCTGGACAAGGACGAGCCCGGACGAACCTGATCCGTTCGTCGTAAACCAGACACGTTCAGTAGGTATTCACCCCCCGAGCGGGTAGCGTGGAGCACTCGCAAGGAAGGGGAGGACTGCCCATGCGTTTCGCAAGATTTACCGTTACTTGTGCAGCAGCTGCGCTGATCGCCGGCTGCGCCACACAGCCCGGTGGCGATACTATCACCACCACCAGCGCCAAGGCCGATCGCACCGAAGCGGGCCGCACGCCGCCACCACCACCACCGCCACCACCACCTCCCCCGCCGCCAGCGCATATGGCCGGCCCTTCACCCCTTATCGTCAGCGGGTCCCGAGTTAGTGCCGACGCGGCTACCCCATCCACCGAAACATCGGTCATCGAGCCAGGTTATCGCTATTTCCCGCCGGTATTCGTGCCCACACGGCCCAGCCGCGAGCAGTATGACGGCGAGGAAGTGTCCGCCATCAAGGTGGTCGCCAGCGAACCCGTCTCGACCTTCTCGGTCGATGTCGACACCGGCGCCTATACCAATGCCCGCCGGTTCATTTCCGAAGGCCAGATGCCGCCCAAGGGCGCGGTGCGGATCGAGGAATTCATCAATTACTTCCGCTACGACTACGACCGGCCCGACAGTCTCGACCAGCCGTTCACGGTCAATACCGATGTCGCGGTGAGCCCGTGGAATGCCAACGCGCGCCTGCTGCGCATTGGCCTCGCCGGGTATGAACTGCCCGCGCAGGAACGCCCTGCCGCCAATCTCGTCTTCCTGCTCGACGTATCCGGGTCGATGGGCAGCCCCGACAAGCTCCCGCTGGTCAAGACCGCGATGCGCCAGCTCGCCGGGCAGCTGACCGAGCAGGACCGCGTGTCGATCGTCGTCTATGCCGGCGCCGCGGGCCTCGTGCTCGAACCGACCAATGACGAACACACAATCAAGGACGCGCTGAACCAGCTCAATGCCGGCGGATCGACTGCGGGCGGTGCGGGTATCGAACTCGCCTACCGCGTGGCCGAGGCCAACCGCATCGACGGCGGCGTCAACCGCGTGATCCTGGCAACCGATGGCGATTTCAACGTTGGCACCTCGAACCGCGAAGCGCTGGTCGAGCTGATCGAGAAGAAGCGCGAAACCGGGGTGACGCTGTCGGTGCTGGGCTTCGGCCGCGGCAATCTCAACGATGCGATGATGGAGCAGGTCGCCAATAACGGGAACGGCAATTACTCCTACATCGACAGCGCGCTGGAGGCGCGCAAGGTGCTGGGCGATGAAATGGGCGCGACGCTGTTCACCATCGCCAAGGACGTGAAGATCCAGGTCGAGTTCAACCCCGCGGTGATCAGCCAGTATCGGCTCGTCGGCTATGAGAACCGCGTGCTGCGCGAAGAGGATTTCGACAACGACGCAGTCGATGCCGGCGATATCGGCGCAGGCCACCAGGTCACCGCGCTGTACGAAGTCGTGCCGGTAGGCGCGGACGGCTGGATCAAGGCCCGCCGCTACGCCGACAAGCCCGACGCGCGTGCATCCGAACTGGCCAGCGAAGCCGCCTATGTGAAGCTGCGCTACAAGCGGCCCGATGGCGACACGTCGCAGCTGCTGACCTATACGCTGCCGGCCTCCGCGCTGGACACCAGTCGCGCACCCGCTGGCGATTTCGCCTTCGCCGCGGCGGTGGCAGCCTTTGGCCAGAAGCTGCGCGGCGATACCCTCCTGGCGGATATGTCCTACCGCCAGATCGCCGCGCTGGCGGGCACGCAGACCAGCTTCTGGCGGCAGGAATTCATCGAGCTGGTGAAGACTGCCGAGGGGTTGGAATAAGCGTCCGCTGACGCTTGGCAGGCGGGTCGGGAGGCGGCTAAGAGCCATGCCATGCCGATCCGCCCTTCCCTCGCCATCCTGGCCGGTGCCGTGCTGACGGGCGTCTCCGCCTTTCTGCTCGCCGAACCCGTGGCCCCCGACTTCATCCCCCGGATGGAAGTGCAAGCCGCCGAGGCGATCGAGTCGACGGGTGGAACCGGCGTCACCGCGCGTTTTGCCAACGCCAGCGGGGCGCCCTCGCGTCATCCACTGCTGCGCGGGGGCGAGGCGCTCGATCCCACCACGCGGACGCGGATCGCGCACGCCGTCGACGAGGTGTCCGGGGTCGGCGGAGTGATCTGGAGCGACGGGACCGCCCGCGCCGAAAGCGGCGAGCCGACCTACCAGCCGCTCCATTGCCAGGAGGACGTCGAAGGCTTGCTCCAGACACGCTCGATCCGTTTCGAGGAAGCCAGCAGCGCGCTGCTCCCCGCCAGCCGCATCCTGCTCGACGAGGTTGCCGAGGCGCTGCGCCCGTGCCTCGGTTCGATCATCGCGATCACCGGCCATACCGATAAATCGGGCACCGAACCCGGCAATCTCGCGCTTAGCATGGACCGCGCGCGCGCCGTTCGCGAAGCCCTTGTCCGCCGCGGTATCCCGCGCGACGGCCTGCGCGCCACCGGGGTCGGCTCGAGCCGGCCGGTCGCAGGTCTCGCGCCCAGCGATCCCGCCAATCGCCGGATCGAATTTTCGGTCATCCGCACCGAACCGCTGCGGCCCACTCCCGTCGATACGCCCGAGGCCAGGTAACATGCCGTTGTGGTTCGAACTCGCTGCGCTGATGATCGCCGCCTATGTTGCGGGGATCGGTATCGGCTGGGCCCTGTGGGGCCGCCACGACCAAGAAAAGGAATAGTCCATGAGCGAATTGCTGCAGACCTATTGGCCCCTGATCGTTGCCGCGCTGGTGCTCGGTCTCGCGGTCGCATGGTATGTCTTCAATGCCTCGCGCAAGACCCGCATTACCGGTACCAGCCGCGATGTGCTCGACGAAGGCGCCGCTCCGGCAGAGCGGAACAAGGCGCTGATCGACAGCGCCCCCGCGGCTACCCCGATGCAGCCCGCCGCCGGTGTGCCCGCCACCCCTGCGGCGTCTGGCGACGATCTGACCCGTATCAAGGGTCTTGGCCCCAAGCTCAGCGCCACGCTGCG
This sequence comes from Qipengyuania sp. SS22, assembly GCF_025736935.1. NCBI lineage: Bacteria > Pseudomonadati > Pseudomonadota > Alphaproteobacteria > Sphingomonadales > Erythrobacteraceae > Qipengyuania > Qipengyuania sp. SS22. The sequence continues at coordinate 1,533,468 of NZ_CP107048.1, forward strand.
CGATGCGGGCGTTACATCCTTCGCGCAGATCGCCGCGTGGGGCGATGCCGATATCGATCGCATCGATGCCCAGCTCGGCCGGTTCCAGGGGCGCATCCGCCGTGACGACTGGGTCGGCCAGGCCAAGTTGTTGGCGCAAGGCGACGAGAACGGGTTCGCCGAACGATACGGCAAGCTGTCCTAGGGACCGGAACTAACCTTCGTGTGTGGTATTTATATACTTGGGTCGACACACGAGGAGAGCCTGATGGGCCAGCAGTTACGAGTACTCGTTGCCGAAGACGAACTGATCGTCGGATACGACCTGTGCGATACGGTCGCCGAAGCAGGCTATATTGTAGAAGGACCGTTCGACGATTTGTCCTCGGCCATGCTCGCCTACCAGAAGACCAAACCCGATATTGCGATTCTCGACGTCCAGCTGGGCGACGGTATCGTCTATCCGCTGGCCGAACGGATGATGGCGGAAAACGTCCAGATTATCTTCCATTCGGGTCACATACGCCCCCACGACGTGACCGCCCGGTTCCCCAACGCGCAGGCACTGTTGAAGCCCTGCCCGCCAGCCGATGTCATCCACTCGATCCAGCGCGCCGCTGCCAACGGCTGACCGCTTTCCGGCGGACTGCCGGAACATCGGGACGGCGTGAGCCATTCCTTGGACAAACCCCCAAGGAAAGGAAGATCACATGTCCCTCCCAAAAATGATCAACGCCCACCCGCAGGTGCAGGACGAGACCGAGGAGCTCGTTCTCGCCGCGCGGCATGCGATGCTGTGTTCGCTGTTCTGTACCAGCTGTTCGGACGCCTGCGTGGCCGAAGACACGGACATGGCGCAGTGCATCCGCACCTGCCTCGATTGCGCCGATGTCTGTGCCGCGACCGCGCGGCTAGCAGTACGCCGGACCGCGCAGAACATCGATGTGCTGCGCGCCCAGCTCGAGGCCTGCATCACCGCCTGCGAAACCTGCGCCGCCGAATGCGAGAGCCATGACAATCCGCATTGTGCGCTGTGCGCCAAGATGTGCCGCGAATGCGCTGATGATTGCCGCAAGGCGCTGCCGCTGGTGAAGTAAGCTTCGGCACCCGCGCGGGCCTTGCCCCGCGCGGGCAACCCTGCCAGTGGCAAGGGTGGAACAGAGGAGACCACATGGCCGCTATGGTGCCTTTCGCCTGGGACGATCCCTTCAACCTCGACGACCAGTTGACCGAGGACGAGCGGATGATCCGCGATGCCGCCCATGCCTTTGCGCAGGGTGAATTGCAGCCGCGAGTGATCGAAAACTTCTCTAAGGAAGTCGACGATCCCGAGCTGTTCCCGATGATGGGCGAAGCGGGCCTGCTGGGCGCGACCGTGCCCGAGGAATATGGCGGCGCGGGTGCCAGCTATGTCGCCTATGGCCTGATCGCGCGCGAGATCGAGCGGGTCGACAGCGGCTATCGCTCGATGGCCAGCGTCCAGTCGAGCCTCGTGATGTACCCGATCCTTGCCTATGGTTCCGAAGACCAGCGCAAGAAGTACCTCCCCGGTCTTGCCAGCGGGCAGCTTATCGGCTGCTTCGGCCTGACCGAACCCGACGCGGGCAGCGACCCCGGGGGGATGAAGACCACCGCCAAGAAGGTCGATGGCGGCTACGTCATCTCCGGTTCCAAGACCTGGATTTCCAACGCCCCTTTCGCCGACGTCTTCGTCGTCTGGGCGAAGAGCGAGGCGCATGGCGGCGGTATCCGCGGCTTCGTGCTCGACAAGGGCATGAAAGGGCTGTCCGCCCCCAAGATCGAAGGCAAGCTCAGCCTGCGCGCCTCGACCACCGGGATGATCGTGATGGACGAGGTCGAAGTGGGCGAGGACGCTTTGCTACCCGAAGTCCAGGGGCTCAAGGGCCCGTTCGGCTGTCTCAACCGCGCGCGCTACGGCATCAGCTGGGGCGCGATGGGCGCGGCCGAGTTTTGCCTCCACGCCGCACGGCAATACGGTCTCGACCGGCACCAGTTCGGCGTGCCGCTGGCCAGCAAGCAGCTCTACCAGCTCAAACTCGCCGACATGATCACCGAGATCTCGCTCGGCCTGCAATCGAGCCTGCGCGTCGGGCGGCTGATGGACGAAGGCAAGTTCGCGCCCGAGATGATCAGCATCGTCAAGCGCAACAATGTCGGCAAGGCGCTCGATATCGCGCGCAAGTCGCGCGACATGCATGGCGGCAACGGCATTTCGCAGGAATACCAGGTGATCCGTCACATGGTGAATCTCGAGACGGTCAACACCTATGAAGGCACGCATGATGTCCATGCGCTTATCCTTGGCCGGGCGGTGACGGGGATCGCGGCGTTTTGACTCCTCGCGCGCGAGCGATCCTGTCCTACAGGGCGGCCCTGTGCCACATGGGCGCCATGCCCCACAGCCTTCCCCGCCCCGTTCGTATGCGTACCGCGCCGCGCGTGAGGGAGGCAGGTTTTTTGCGTTTGGACCGTGTAACATGCGGTCCATGTCGTGGAAGCACCCTCGGCCACTCCAACAAGACCGCAGCCGCAGGAGCCGCATCATGATCCGCCTTCACGGCTACTATCGCAGCTCCACCAGCTACCGCCTGCGCATTGCGCTCGAGCTGAAGGGGCTGGACTATGAATACGTCCCGGTGAACCTGCTCGAAAGCGAACAGAAGGGCGCCGCCTTCACCAGCCGCAACCCGTTCGGTTCTGTCCCGCTGCTCGAAGCGGGCGGCAAGGACCGCGTCCAGTCGATGGCGCAGCTCGAATGGCTCGACGAAGCCTATCCCGAGCGTCCGCTGCTCGGCCGCGATATCGAAGACCGCTATGTCACGCGCGAACTCGCCTATGCCATCGCCACCGAACTGCATGCCCCGCTGAACCTGGCGGTGCTCAAGTATCTCGCGCAGGAATACGGCAAGTCGCAGGACGAAATCGGCGTGTGGTACCGCCACTGGCTCGCGCGCACGCTCGACCCGCTCGAAGCGCGGCTGGCGCAGCTGGGCACGGGCGACTTCCTGCACGATGCCCCCGGCCTGTTCGAGGCCTGCCTGCTGCCGCAGGTGTACAATGCCCGGCGCTTCGGCTTCGACTTCGCCGACAAGCCGCACACCACCCGGATCGAGACCGCCTGTCTCGCCCTCCCCGCGTTCCAGCGCGCGCATCCGGACAACCAACCCGACAATCCCGAGAGGACATAACCCCCATGAAGCTCGCAACGATCAAGGACGGAACCCGCGACGGCAAGCTCGTCGTCGTCTCCAAGGACCTCACCCGCTACTGCGCGGCGGACAACATTGCGCCGACGCTGCAGGCTGCGCTCGACGATTGGGACACAATCGCGCCCAAGCTGCAAGCGCTCTACACCGATGTCGAGCATGAGGCGGTGCCGTGCGAACGGTTCCACGAACGCGAGGCGCATTCGCCGCTGCCGCGCGCCTATCAGTGGGCCGATGGCTCGGCCTATATCAACCATGTCGAACTGGTGCGCAAAGCGCGCGGGGCCGAGGTGCCCGAGAGCTTCTATCACGACCCGTTGATGTATCAGGGCGGCAGCGACAACTTCCTCGCCCCGCGCGACGACATCCCGCTGGGCGACACCAAGTGGGGCTGCGACATGGAAGGCGAGATCGCAGTGATCACCGACGATGTGCCGATGGGCGTGTCGAAAGGCGACGCAGCGGACCACATCAAGCTGGTCATGCTGGTCAACGACGTCAGCTTGCGCGGGTTGATCCCGGGCGAACTGGCCAAGGGCTTCGGCTTCTTCCAGTCCAAGCCCGCCAGCGCGTTCTCGCCCGTGGCGGTGACGCCCGACGAACTGGGCGATGCCTGGCAGGGCAGCGTGATCCACCTGCCGCTGATGGTCGATTACAACGGCCAGCCCTTCGGCCGCGCCAATGCGGGCGTCGATGCAACCTTCAGCCTCGCCGAGCTGGTCGCGCATGCGGCGAAGACGCGTACGCTGTCTGCGGGCACCATCATCGGGTCGGGTACAGTCTCGAACCAGGGGCCCGACGGCGATCCGGGCAAGCCGGTGGCCGAAGGGGGCCTTGGCTACAGTTGTATCGCCGAGATCCGCATGATCGAAACCATCGCCAGCGGCGAAGCGAGCACACGCTTCATGGTCCCCGGCGACAGCGTCCGCGTCGAGATGAAGGACGCCGCAGGCCACTCGATCTTCGGCGCGATCGAACAGAAGGTGGTCGAGGCCTGACCCGTTCGCCCTTAGCTGAAGTCGCACCATGTCCCCGAAACCGCAAAGCGCGCGCCGCTGGAAGCTGGCGCTCGGCCTGATTGCAGCAGCGCTATTGGCGCTCGTGCTGCTGTTCACGGGCAGCCAGCCATGGGTCAAGGAAACGCGGCATGCGAGCGCCGAACAGGTCGCGGTCGCACGCGCGCTGGCGAACGAAGCGCGCAAGAGCCGCGCGAGCGGCGAACCGGTCGCGATCAAGGTCGATGCAGCCGAGCTCGAGGCGATCTCGGCGATGGTAACGCAGGGTTTCGCCCCCAATCGCTTCGACGCTGAGGTCGAGGACGGCGTGCTCACGCTGACGGGGAGTCGCCCGTTCCTGTTCCGCTGGATCAACATCCGCGCCGAGGCGAGCGGAAGCAGTGCGGGTATCCCCGACTTCGCGGTGCGCATCGGGGCGGTCCCGCTGCCGCGCTGGCTGTCGGAATGGGCGCTCGCGCGGATCCAGCAGCGCATGGCGGACCAGGGTGAAACGCTGCCGTCCGTGGACACGATCGTCCGCTCCATGACCATAGGGAATGACGGCCTGACCGCGCGCGTGCTTGTGCCGCAGGGCAGCCTGCTAGCGCATGCGCGCGCAACCGGGACACCGCCGATCGATGAAGATGCGGTCGCGGCGATCTACTGCCGCCTCGCGCGTGCGGACGAAACGCAGCCCGAGCCGCTGCTGGCACGCCAGCTGGGCCGAGCATTAGCGGCCACCGAACCGACCAGCGAAGGACACAGTGCCGCGCTCGTCGCGCTGGCGCTGTTCGCTGCAGGACCCGAGGCCCGCGAAGTCGCGGGTGATCGCGTTGCGCTGGGCGATTGCAGCGGCCCTCCTGCACGCCTCACCCTGCAGGGACGCGAGGACTGGGCCAAGCACTGGGCGCTGTCCGCCGCGCTGGAAACCGCGGCCGGCAGCCGGATCAGCGCGGCGATCGGTGAATGGAAGGAACTCGCCGATACGCTGGCGAAGGGTCCGCTGCTGGCACCCAAGGACCCCAGCGGCTTCTCCTTCGTCGACCTCGCCGCCGACCGGTCGGGTATCATGACCGCGCAGGCGCTGCTCGATCCGGCGCGGCTCGAAGACAGCCGTGCCCGGTTGTTGCGGGCCAGCGAAGCCGGTCTACTACCAGCCCGCGTCCTCGAGCTCAGCGATGGGCTGACCGACGCTCAGTTCGCGCGTCGCTATGGCGCGACCGACGACCCGCGCTTCGCCGCCAAGGTCGAGCAGATCGACGCGATGCTGCGGCGGGGCGGGATCGGCGAATAGCGCCGCCCCGCCCTGCGCGCGAGCCGCTTACATCGAGCGGGCGATGACCATTTTCATCACTTCGTTCGACCCGCCGAAGATGCGGGTGATGCGGCTGTCGCGGAACATGCGCGCGATCGGGTAGTCGTTGATGAAGCCTGCGCCGCCGTGGAATTGCAGACATTTGTCGACCACTTCGCCCTGCAATTCAGTGACCATGTATTTGGCCATGCAGGCGGTCGGCACGTCGAGCTCGCCCTTGAGGTGCTTGGCAATACAGTCGTTGACGAACACCCGTGCCGCGGTGCCGCGCGCGTTGAGATCCGCGAGCACGAACTGCGTGTTCTGGAAGTCCCAGATCGTCTGGCCGAACGCCTTGCGGTCCTTGACGAACTCCAGGGTGACTTCGAGCGCCTTCTCGATCCCGGTCATCGCGCCCATGGCGATGATCAGGCGTTCCTGCGGCAGTTCGCCCATCAGCTGGTAGAAGCCCTTGCCTTCCTCGCCGCCGAGCACGTTCGCCGCGGGCACGAAGACATCGTCGAAGAACAGTTCGGACGTATCCGCCGCATCCATCCCGACCTTGTCGAGCTTCTTGCCGCGCTGGAAGCCTTCGGCGCCCTCGGTTTCGAGTAGCATGAGCGAAATGCCCTTGGCGCGCTCGTTGGGATCGGTCTTGGCGACGATGATGATGAAGTCCGCCGTCTGGCCGTTCGAGATATAGGTCTTGGCGCCGTTGATGCGGTAGCCATTACCATCCTTGAGCGCGGTGGTGGTGATGCTCTGGAGGTCGGAGCCGACGCCCGGTTCGGTCATCGCAATCGCGCTGACCAGTTCGCCGGTGACGAGCTTGGGCAGATATTTCTTCTTCTGCTCTTCGGTCCCATGACGCACCAGATAGGGCAGGATCACCGTGTTGTGCAGGCTAGCGGCGAAACCTTCGACGCCGTTCTTCGCCTGCTGGTCGATCACCACCATGTCATGCCGGAAATCGCCGCCATGGCCGCCATATTCCTCGGGCACCGACACGCCGAGCAGGCCGGCTTCGCCCGCCTCGTTCCAGAACTCGCGCTCGACCTGGCCGTCCTCGCGCCATTTGAGGATACGCTTTTCAGGGGCGTGCTGCTGGTAGAACTTGCCCACAGCATCGGCGAAGATCGAAATCTCCTCGTCTTCCATGAACTCGGGCTGCGGTACGTTGATTGCTGGCATTCTGGGTATCCTCTCGAATTTGGTCTCGTCGCGCCGAAGGGTCTTACTTGCCCTTCCAGTTCGGCGCGCGTTTCTCGGCAAAGGCGGCGGCGCCTTCGCGGGCGTCTTCGGAAACGAAGACCGGCGCGATCAGCTGGGTCTGGCGCTTGTAGCGCTCGTCCATCGGCCAGCCGCGCGATTGCTTGATCACTTGTTTCGACACGCGCACTGCGAGCGGGCCGTTGGCGACGATCCGCGCGGCGAGTTCCTTGGCCCCGGCCAGCGCATCGCCATCGGTCACGCGGTTGATCAGGCCCAGCTCATAGGCGCGCGGCGCGTCGATGAAATCGCCGGTCAGCGCCAGCTCCATCGCGATCCGTTCGGGGATCTGGTCGGGCAGCATCATCACCCCGCCGGCTGCGGCAACGAGGCCGCGCTTCACTTCGGGAATGCCGAACTTGGCGCCCGCGTTGGCGACTACGAGGTCGCAGGCGATCATCAGTTCGAGCCCGCCCGCCAGCGCATAGCCTTCGACGGCGGCGATGAGCGGCTTTTCGGGCGGCTGCTGCACCACCCCGCCAAAGCCGCGCCCTTCGACGCTAGGCGATTCGCCGCGCAGGAAACCCTTGAGATCCATGCCCGAACAGAAAGTTCCGCCTGCGCCGGTCAGGATCCCGACGCGCAGATTGTCGTCGCTGTCGAGCCGGTCCATCGCCGCCGCGATACCCTCGGCCGCGGCCTTGGTCATCGCGTTCTTGGCATCCGGCCGGTTGATGGTGACGACGAGGATGCCGTCTTCTTCGCTCGTCAGAACTTCCTCGGACATAGCCGCTCTCTCCCATTTCAAATCGAAACTTGTCTTGCGCCCTTGCTGCGCGACGTTTACGCAAACGTCAACCGGCATTCGCCGCACAAAAAGACAATTCGAGAGGAGTCCCAAGTCATGGCCGAAGCCTATATCATCGACGCTGTCCGCACCCCGCGCGGGATCGGCAAGCAGGGCAAGGGCGCTCTCGCCCACATGCATCCGCAGCATCTTGCCGCGACCTGTCTCAAGGCGATCAAGGACCGCAATCACCTCGATACGGCGACCGTCGACGATGTGATCTGGTCGGTCAGCACGCAGGACGGCATGCAGGCCGGCGACCTGGGCCGGATGGCGGCGCTCGATGCCGGCTATGACGTTACCTCGAGCGGCACCACGCTCGACCGGTTCTGCGGCGGCGGGATCACCAGCGTCGCGCTGGCCGCGGCGCAGGTGATGAGCGGCATGGAAGACTGCGTCGTCGCCGGCGGGACCGAGATGATGAGCCTCACCGCGCAGATGTCGAAGGACAAGATGGCCGCGGGCATCAAGCCGCCGATGATGGGCAGCCACAACGAACGCCTGATGCGCTCGCATCCGCAAAGCCACCAGGGCGTGTGCGGCGATGCGATTGCCACGATCGAGGGGTTCACCCGCGAAGAGCTTGACGAGGTCGGCTATCGCAGCCAGCAGCGCGCCGCCGCCGCAATTGCCGAGGGGCGGTTCGACAAATCGCTCGTCCCGGTGACCGACGACGACGGCAATGTCGTGCTCGACAAGGAAGAGTTTCCCCGCCCGCAGACGACCCGCGAAGGCCTCGCCCAGCTCGAGCCTGCCTTCACCAAGATCGCCAATGTCCCGCTCGACAAGAGCGGCACGACCTTCGCCGGGCTGGTGAATGCGAAATATCCCGATGTCGACATCAAGCACTTCCACCATGCGGGCAACAGCTCGGGCGTGGTCGATGGCGCCGCAGCAGTGCTGGTGGCGAGCAAGGATTACGCACAGAAGCACGGGCTCAAGCCGCGCGCGCGCATCGTCGCCACCGCCAATATGGGTGACGATCCCACGCTGATGCTCAACGCGCCGGTCCCCGCGGCCAGGAAAGTGCTCGAAAAGGCTGGCCTGACCAAGGACGACATCGACCTCTACGAAATCAACGAGGCCTTCGCCGTCGTTGCAGCCAAATTCGTCCGCGATCTCGATCTCGACTGGGACAAGGTCAACGTCAACGGCGGCTCGATCGCGCTTGGTCATCCGATCGGCGCGACCGGCTCGATCCTGATCGGCACGATGATCGACGAACTCGAACGCCAGAACAAGCGTTACGGCCTCGTCACCATGTGCGCGGCCGGCGGCATGGCCCCCGCCATCGTCATCGAACGGGTGAGCGATTTCGTCGACTGATCGCGTGTGAGCATGCGCGCCCTCGCCTCCGGTCGCGAAAGCGGCTAGAGGGCGCGCCATGCATTTCCTCGACCAAGCCAAGATCTATCTCAAAGCCGGCGCCGGCGGCCCCGGTGCCGTCAGCTTCCGGCGCGAAAAATATATCGAATATGGCGGCCCCGACGGCGGCAATGGCGGCAAGGGCGGCGATATCATCTTCGAAGCCGTCCAGGGCCTCAATACGCTGATCGATTTCCGCTACGCCCAGCACTTCAAGGCCAAGCGCGGCAATCACGGCCAGGGCAAGGACCAGACGGGTGCGGGTGCGCCCGACCTCCTGATCGAGGTTCCTGTCGGCACGCAGATCCTGAGCGAGGACAAGGAAGAAGTGCTCGCCGATTTCACCGAAGTCGGCCAGCGGATCGTCTTCATCGAAGGTGGTCTGGGTGGCCGCGGCAATGCCAGCTACAAATCCAGCACCAACCGCGCCCCGCGCCAGCACCAGCAAGGCGAACCGGGCGGCGAAATGTGGGTCTGGCTGCGGCTCAAGCTGCTGGCCGATGTCGGCCTGCTGGGCCTGCCCAATGCGGGCAAGAGCACCTTCATCAATCAGGTGTCGAACGCGCGGGCCAAGGTTGGCCATTACGCCTTCACCACGCTGATTCCCAAGCTGGGCGTGGTCACGCACAAGGGCCGCGAATTCGTGCTCGCCGATATTCCCGGCCTGATCGAGGGCGCCGCCGAAGGGGCGGGGATCGGTGACCGGTTCCTCGGCCATATCGAACGGTGCCGCGCGCTGATCCACCTGATCGACATTTCGGGCGACGATCCGGCCGAAGCCTATCGCACGGTCAATGCCGAGCTCGAAGCCTATGGCGACGAGCTGGCCGACAAGCCGCAGCTGGTCGCGCTCAACAAGCTCGACCTTGCCGACGAGGAACTGGGCGAAGGTTTCGCCGAGGAACTGCTGGCTGCGGGCGCGAAGAAGGTCTTCACGATCTCGGGCGCGACCGGCGCAGGCATTGGCGAATTGCTCGATGCCGTGCTCGGCTATCTTCCCGACCGAACCGCAACCGAAACCAACGCGGTCGAAATCGAGGACGTGCCCGAAGACGGCTCGGGCGACTGGTCGCCGATCTGAGCGCAAAGCCGCGCTTCGGTCCGGCCAAGCGAAGGCGGCTTCCGCGCACGACCCGCTTTGGCTAATCGTGCTTCGATGGATTTCGCCGCTCTCTCCGACCTGCGCAAGACGCGCCGCCTGGTCATCAAGGTCGGATCGGCCTTGCTGGTGCGGGACGGCGCGCCCCGTGCGGAATGGCTGGCGACGCTCGCTACCGAGATCGCCGAACTGCGGCGCAGCACCGAGATCATCGTCGTGTCCTCGGGCGCAATCGCGCTGGGCGCTGCCAAGCTCGGGCTTGCCCGCAGCGGCCGCGGGAGCCTCGCCGATGCTCAGGCCGCTGCTTCGGTGGGACAGGTCGAACTCGCGCGCCTGTGGGCGGATGCGCTCGGCGCGCATGGCATCACTGCCGCGCAAATGCTGGTGACGCTGGGCGATCTCGAGGATCGCCGGCGCTATCTCAACGCCTCGGCCACCCTCGCCCGCCTGCTGGAGGCAGGCGCGGTGCCGGTGGTCAATGAGAACGACAGCGTCGCCACCGAGGAAATCCGTTTTGGCGATAACGACCGGCTTGCCGCGCGCGTCGCGCAGGCCGCCGGGGCCGATGCCGTCCTGCTGCTCTCCGATGTCGACGGCTTGTACGACCGCGATCCGCGCGAGGCGGGCGCCACGCTGATCGAGCGAGTCGCAGGCGTCACACCCGAGATTATCGCCATGGCCAGCGGCGAATCGACTTCGGGCCTGGGTTCGGGCGGAATGCTCGCCAAGCTTCAGGCAGCGCGCATCGCTGGGCGGGCGGGAATAGCGCTCGCTATCGTCAATGGCACGCATGCCGCCCCGATCGGGCGCGCGCTCGATCACGAGGTCGGGACGCTGTTCCAACCCCAGTCCGATACCAGCGCGCGCAAGGCGTGGCTCGGCGGCCGTCTTGCCCCCGCAGGCGTGCTCTCGGTCGACGCCGGTTGCGCCGCCGCGCTCGACAAGGGCGCGAGCGTACTGGCCGCGGGGCTGACGGCGGTCGAGGGCGAGTTCGGGCGCGGCGACCTCGTCGCGCTTCACGGTCCGCAAGGCGAACGGCTTGGCCAGGGCCTGTGCGAATATTCTGCGGCGGAATGCCGCGCGATCCTCGGCCTGAGGGAGGAACAGCAATTGGCGAAGCTTGGCTACACGCCCCGCGCAGCGGTGATCCACCGCGATCACATGGTGCGGACATGACCATCGCAATGACGGGGGCCACCGGCTTCGTCGGGCAGGCAGTGCTGGCCGAAGCGCTGCGCTACGAAGAGCCGGTGCGCGCGTTGACCCGGCGGCACAGGTCGCAGCGAGAGGGTGTCGAATGGGTCGAGGGAACACTGGACGAGAAGCCCGCGCTCGCCCAGCTGGTCGCGGGCGTAGACGCGGTGATCCATGTCGCGGGGCTGACCAATACGCCCGATCCGGACGCATTTCACCAAGCCAATGTCGTGGGCACGCAGAACTTGCTGCGCGCCTGCCAGGATGCGCGGGTCAAACGCTTCATCTTCGTATCCTCGCTCTCCGCGCGCGAACCCGAACTGTCGCGCTATGGCCAATCGAAGGCCGAAGCCGAGAAATGGGTGAGCGCTAGCGGGCTCGACTGGACCATCGTCCGACCGCCAGGTGTCTATGGTCCGCACGATGTCGACTATTTCGAAATGTTCCGCAGCGCGCAATTCGGTTTCGTACCGCTACCGCCCGGCGGGGCCAGTTCGATCATCCATGTCGACGATCTTGCGCAGCTGTTGTTCGCGCTGGTCGACGCCTCTCCCGCGCTGGTGCGCCGCCGCACGTTCGAACCCGATGACGGGCGCGAAGGCGGCTGGTCGCACAAGGAATTGGCCAAGGTGATCGGCAAGGCGGTGGGGCGCCCGGTATTCGCCCCGCACCTGCCCCGCGCGGTGCTCGAAGCCGCGGCCAAGGTCGATCGCATGCTGCGCGGCGACAAGGCGCGGCTGACCGCCGACCGCGTGGGGTATATGACCCACCCCAACTGGGTCGCGCGCTCTGCGATGAAGGTACCCGAAGCGGTCTGGTCCCCGCGCGTACCGGGCGCTGAAGGCCTTGTCTCGACCGCGCGCTGGTATCGCATGGAGGGCTGGCTGTGAGGGTCTGGACATTCGCGCCGGTTTGCTTGAAAGGCGCGCTTTCGGAGTGCCGGCTTAGCTCAGTTGGTAGAGCAGTTGATTTGTAATCATCAGGCCGCGGGTTCGATTCCTGCAGCCGGCACCATTCACCGCAGGCGGGCTTAGAGGAACGGTTCCTCGCCCGGCTTGTGGATGCCGCATTCGACCTTGTCCCAGCCCGACCAGCGCCCCGCCCGCGCATCTTCGCCCTCGCCGACCTGGCGGGTGCAGGGTGAGCAGCCGATGCTGGGAAAACCGCGTTCGATCAGCGGGTGGCGCGGCAGATCGTGGGTTTCGAAATAGGCGGAGATGTCGTCCGCCGACCAGTCGATCAGCGGATTGATCTTGAGCCGCCCCTGTGCGTCGGAGGTATCGATCTCGAAGCGCGGCAGATTGGCACGTGTCGCCGACTGGAACGCCTTGCGACCGGTGAAGCTGGCATCGAAATTGACCAGCACCTTTTCGAGCGGCCGGACCTTGCGCAAGTCGCAGCACCCGTCGGGATCGTAGGACCAGCGCAGCCCGCTTTCGTCGCGTGTCTCCAGATCGGCGATCTCGGGATAGAGATCGACCCGATTCAAACCGAGGCGATCGGTCAGTTCGTCACGATAGGCGAGCGTTTCGGGGAAATGCTTGCCCGTTTCGAGAAACAGCACCGGGACGGTCGCATCGGCCTGCGCGATCAGGTGCAACAGCACCGCGCTTTCGGCGCCGAAGCTCGACACCACCGCCATATCGCCCGCCAGATTGCCCTCGATCACCGCGCGCAGCCATTCCTCGGTCTCGGTCCCGCGGAACATGCGGTTGAGACGGATGGCATCCTGCTCGGAAAACCGGGGGCCGGTGTCGATACGGTCGATGGCGCGCATGTCGTTCACGGGTGCCGCTTGCTCCAGATCGGCGTGCGGGTATCCGCCGCGTTCTGGTACACTTCGGGCCAGCGCTCGAAGGCCGCAGTCACATCCTCTTTGTCGAGCTGCTGGTCGGGCTCGAAGGCATCGAAACCGCAGCGGCGCATATAGGCGAGCTGGTCGACCAGCACATCACCCACCGCGCGCAGTTCGCCTTCGTAACCCGCCTCTCGCAGGATACGCGCCGAGGAATAGCCGCGCCCGTCGCCAAAGGCGGGAAAGTTGACCTCGACCAGCGCCAGCCGGCCCAGATGCGGCAGGAGCTCGCGGGCATCGTCGCCCGGTTCGATCCGCACCGCGGCTGCATTCGACTGATCGACGAAGGAATCGACGGTCACCGCCGGATGGTCGACGGGTTCGTCATCGCGATAGCGCAGCATCTCAGCCATAGAGCGCCTCCTTGAAGGGGTTCATGCCGATGCGGCGGTAGGTATCGAGGAAACGCTCGCCATCCTGGCGCTCGCTTTCGTAAACATTGGTCACGGTTTCGACCGCATCGATGATGCCATTCTCGTCGAAACCGGGGCCGGTGATCTTGGCGAGGCTGACATCTTCCGCCTCGCTGCCGCCGAGCAGAAGCTGGTAATTTTCCACCCCTTTCCGGTCGACGCCGAGAATGCCGATGTGACCCGCATGGTGATGCCCGCAGGCATTGATGCAGCCCGAAATCTTGAGCTTGAGTTCGCCCAGCGTGCCGGTTTTGCCATTAGCGGCGAAACGTTCCGAAATACGCTGCGCGATCGGGATCGAGCGGGCGTTGGCGAGGCTGCAATAGTCTAGCCCGGGACATGCGATGATATCTTCGACCGTGTCGAGATTGGGACTGCCCAGCCCGGCTTCCTCGAGCGCGGTCCACAGCGCGTGCAGATCGGCTTTGCGCACATGCGGCAGGACGATGTTCTGCGTATGCATCACGCGCAGTTCGTCGAAGCTGTAATCGCGCGCCAGATCGGCCATCAGCCGCATCTGTTCGGCGGTCGCATCGCCGGGAATGCCGCCTACCGGCTTGAGGCTGATCACCGCCGAAACATAGCCCGCTTCCTTGTGCGCGATCGTATTGCAATCGACCCACACCGCGAAATCGGGATCCGAACGATCGAGTTCGGTAGCCGCACCCGCTTCGAACAGCGGATCGGTGAAATATTCCTTGATCCGTTCGAGCTCGGCAAGCGGCGGCTCGACGCCCTGCTCGAGCAGATACGCGAATTCGGCATCGACCTGACGGGTATATTCCTCAGCGCCGAGTTCATGGACGAGGATCTTGATCCGCGCCTTGAACTTGTTGTCGCGCCGGCCATGGCGGTTGTAGACGCGCAGGCAAGCCTCCGAATAGGTCACCAGCTGGTCGAGCGGCACGAAGGGATTGATGCAGGGCGCGACCATCGGCGTGCGGCCCATGCCGCCACCGACATAGAAAGCGGCCCCCAGCTCGCCCGCATCATTGCGGACGATGTTGATGCCGATATCGTGCAAGCGCATCGCGGCGCGGTCATGCTCGCTGGCAATCACCGCGATCTTGAACTTGCGCGGCAAATAGCTGAATTCCGGATGGAAGCTCGACCACTGGCGCAACAATTCGGCATAGGGGCGCGGATCGACCAACTCGTCGGCGGCAGCGCCGGCAAAATGGTCGGACGAGATATTGCGGATGCAATTGCCGCTGGTCTGGATGGCGTGCATCTCGACCTTGGCGAGATCGGCGAGGATATCGGCCGCATCCTCCAGCTTGATCCAGTTGTACTGGATGTTCTGGCGCGTGGTGAAGTGGCCATAGCCGCGGTCGTATTTATCCGCGATATCCGCCAGCGCGTGCATCTGCTGGCCGTTGAGCGTGCCATAGGGAACGGCAACCCGCAGCATATAGGCGTGCAACTGGAGATAGAGCCCGTTCATCAACCGGAGCGGCTTGAACTGGTCTTCGGTGAGCTTGCCTTCGAGGCGGCGGCGCGCCTGGTCGCGGAATTCCTCGACGCGGGCATCGACCATCGCCTGGTCGTAATGATCGTATTTATACATCAGATCACCCAATTGCCGATTTCGGGATCGGCGGGCTTGAGGGTCAGGTCGGGGCGAACGGTGGGACCGAGCGCGCGGACGCGCTCCTTGATATGCGATGGCCGGGGGCTGCCGTCATGCAGTTCGGCATCGATCGGATAGGGCGAATTGACGCGGCGAGCGGCCTCCTCGCGGCGCGCGATCTCGTCTTCACCGCCGTCGACATCGGCGGCATCCTCGACATGGATCGACCAATCGCTGCCGGTCCACCAGGTGACCGCTCCGGTCAGCAAATCGTTTCCGGTCAGCAGTCTCATCGCGCTGCCTCCTGCGCAGCTTCGGCGAGCAGAACGGCGTCCGCACGCGCGGTAACTTCACCGATCACGATGAGCGCCGGACTGACCACGGCTTCACGCGCGACCAGATCGGGCAGGCCTGCAAGCACCCCGCGCAGCACACGCATATCGGGGCGTGTGCCGTTTTCGATCACTGCCACGGGCATGTCGGGGGCCAGCCCGTCGGCCATCAGCTTCTCGGCGATCTGCGGCGCGGTCTTCACGCCCATGTAGATGACCAGCGTCCGCCCCTTGCCTGCAAGCCCGGCCCAGTCCTGATCCTTGAGGCCCTTGCACTGGCCGGCAACAAAGCTGACGATGCTGGCGGCGTCGCGATGGGTCAGCGCGATCTGCGCCGCCGCTGCGGCGCCGTTGGCGGCACTGATACCGGGGACGACTTCGACGGGGACGCCCGCAGCGCGGGCCACTTCGACCTCTTCGCCGCCGCGTCCGAAGATGAAGGGGTCGCCGCCCTTGAGCCGCACGACATCCTCACCGGCACGCGCGAGGCGGACCAGCAGGTCGCTGATCTCTTCCTGCGGGAGCGTGTGGTGCGAACGGCGCTTGGCCACCGAGATGAGCACCGCGTCGGCGCTCGCGGTCGCGAGGATCGCCGGGTCGACGAGACCGTCGTGGACGATGGTGTGGGCGCGCTCGATCAGCCGAGCCGCGCGGATCGTCAGGAGGTCGGGGTCGCCCGGTCCTGCGCCGACGAGATAGATGGTTCCGGTTTCTGCCATGGTCGCAAGATGCGGCGCACGGCCGATCCGCGCCAATCAGAATGCGTGTCCGGCGGGGAAGGCGATATTTTAAAACCCGCGCTGTGCGCGCGGCAACCTAATCTTTCGCGCTGCCGGGGGTGCCGCCACCCTGCTCCATCACCCCGATCAGTCGTTCGAACTGGTCGCTGGCACGGATATGCAGATCGCGCTGCGGGAAGGGGATTTCGATCCCGTTGTCCTTGAACAGCCACCACAATTTCTTGAGCACCGCGCTGCGCACATTGCCGACGCCATCCTCCGGATCCTTGATCCAACAGTGGATGACAAAGTTGACCGAATTGTCGCCATATTCGCTCATCCACACGGTCGGCGGCGGGGCGCTGAGCACCCGGTCGCAGCTGCGTGCGGCCTCGAGCATCAATTCCTCGGCGAGGTTCATATCGGCCTCGTAGCTGACTCCGACCGAGACCTGCATGCGGACGTTCTTCGACGAATAGGACCAGTTTTCGACTTGGTTGATCATCAAATTTTCGTTGGGAATCAGATACTCGCGCTGGTCACGCGTAGTTACCGACACCGCGCGGATGCCGATCTTGCGGATCTGGCCGAAGCTTTCCTTGCCCACTGTATCGGCCACAGCGATCACATCGCCCGGCTTGATCGAGCGGTCCATCAGCAGGATGATCCCCGCGATGAGATTGCCGAAGGTCTTCTGCAGCCCGAAGCCGATCGCGAGACCGAAAGCGCCCGAGAACACCGCAAAGGCAGTCAAGTCGATACCGAGCAGGTCGATACCGAGGAAGAAAGCCGTCGCCCAGATGACAATGGTAACGAGCTTCTCGACCAGCAATTGCTGCGCATCGTCCAGCTTGGTCATCCGCCGTACCACGCGGCGTCCCATCCGGCTGACGAACCAGGCGAACACCAGGACGCCGGCGATCACTGCGCCGACAATCAGCACATCGAACACCGAGATGCGGAAATCGCCGAAGGACAGCGCCACCGCATCGACCGTGTCGATAACCGAGCCGACCGTTTCGCTCTGCGAGCTAAGCGCTTCCTTGGCGCCCTCGGCCGCGGCAACCGAGCTTTCCTCGCTTACCGGTTCGGCGAGGCTCCACGCCTGTTCGACCGGCGCTGCAGAACCTGCATCGGCGGCGCTTGGTGGGGTCTCGCCCTGCACATCTATCCTTCGGTTAGCGCCGCGAACCCGCTGGCGAGATCGGCGATCAGATCATTCTGGTCTTCCAGCCCGATCGATAGCCGGATGGCATGGCGATCCTCAACCCCCCATCCCGCTTTGGGCCATGGCATCGTATCGCGAACCGGTTCGACATCGAAGGGCAGCGCGAGGCTTTCGAACCCGCCCCAGCTATAGCCGATGCCGAACAGCGCAAGCGCATCGACGAGCCGGCAGCGCGCGGCATCGTCCCCGCCCTTGAGCACGAAGCTGAACAGGCCGCAGCCGCCCGAAAAATCGCGCTGCCACAGTTCGTGGCCGGGTGCGCCGGGGAGCATTGGCGCGAGAACATGCGCGACCTCGTCGCGGCCCGCGAGCCATTCGGCAACCGCCAGCGCGGTGGCGCTCTGTTTCTCCAGCCGGACGCCCATGGTGCGTAATCCGCGCAGCACGAGCGCGGCATCGTCAGGCGAAACGACATGGCCGAGCTGCTGCGCGCCCAGCCGCAGGCGGCGGTACCAGCGATCGCCCGCGCTCGCCGAACCCATCATCACATCCGAATGGCCGCCGACATGCTTGGTCAGCGCGGTAATCGCGATATCGCAGCCATGCTCGAGCGCAGGGAAGCCAAGCGAGGTCGCCCAGGTGTTGTCGATTAGGCTGACCGCACCCTTGGCGCGCGCGATCCGGGCGAGCGCGGGAATATCACACACTTCCATCGTCAGGCTGCCCGGCACTTCGAGCATGACCGCACGTGTGCGGTTGCAGAAGGCGGCCTCATAGGCGTCGAGGTCGAGCGGGTCGAAGAAGCGGTGCTCGATCCCGAACCCCGCGAGCAATCCGGTCGCGGTGTTGCGCGTCGGATCATAGGCATTGTCCGCCACCAGCAGCACATCGCCGCTGCGCAGCACGGTCAGCAGCGCTCCGACCAGCGCCGCCAGCCCGCTGGGGTAGAGCACGGTTCCGGCGGCCCCCGGTTCGAGTGCGGTCAGGGCCTCGGCCAGCGCCCATTGCGTCGGCGCACCGCGGCGTCCGTAGAAGAACTGCCCGTCGCGATTGGCCGCCTTGCGCGAACGCAAATCGGCACAATTCTCATAGAGATGCGTACTCGCGCGCCACACCGGCGGATTGACTACGTCGTGCGCGAAATCGCCCGACCGTCCGCCGGTGACCAGCCGCGTGGCCGGCCGGTATTTGCTGTCGTCGTCTCCAGCCATCGCTAGCGTGCCGCTCCCTGTTCTTTTGGCGTTTCCGGATCGCTGCCCCATTCGAGCCAGCTACCATCGTAAAGCGCAACATCCTGCTTGCCCGCCAAATGCAGGCCGAAGGCCAGCACCGCCGCGGTCATCCCGCTGTTGCAGGAGGTGACGACCGGACGATCGAGCGCGATCCCAGCCTCGGCGAAAAGCGCCGCGATCTGCTCAGGCGCGCGATAGGTTCCGTCCTTGGCGAACAGCAGCGGGAACGGGACATTCGCCGCGCCGGGAATATGGCCTGCCGATCCGCTGCCTGCCTCACCGGCATAGCGCGCGGCATCGCGGGCATCGACCACTTGCTCGGAGCCTTGGTCGGAGCCTTGGCCGCAATTGGCCATGATCTCGGCCTTCGAGCGGGTGCCAGGCTCGCGGCGAGGAACGGGAAATTCCGTCCGTGTCACCTCCGTTTGGCCAGCTTCGAGCGCGCGCCCCTCGGCCTTCCATTTGGCCAGCCCGCCATCGAGGATCGCCACCTTCGCGAAACCATAGAGCCGGAAGACAAACCACGCGCGCGCGGCGCTTTTGATCTGGCTGTCGTCATAGAGGACCACGCGGCTTTCCGGCGTGATGCCGAGGTGGCCGAGCCTGTTGGCAAACTGCTCTGCCGTCGGAACCGCCTTGGGCACCGGCGATCCCGCATCGACGAAGCTTGCCAGATCGAGCCAGCGCGCGTCCGGCACATGCGCCGCAGCATATTCCGCCGCGGCATCGCGCGGATTGTCGGGTAGGTGCATCGTGGCATCGAGCACCACCAGATCCTCGGCGCCGAGTTGGTCGGCCAGCCACCGGGTCGAAACAAGACTATCCATCATGGCCCGAGTAGCGGGCGGATCGGTGCAAGTCGAGCTAGGCGAGTTCGCGCTGCGCGATCGGCGCGTAGCTGCGCGGCCCTTCGTCGAGGCGGAAGGGTTGCACGCGGCCACTGCCCGGCGTGCCCTGCCCGACCACATAGGTCTTGAGCAAAGCGCCCTCGCCCGGTCCGTCGATCCGCACCCGCAGCAGCGGCACCAGCAGCGGATAGCGCCCCTGCCGGATGACATGCGCTCCGGCCAAAGCGAGCTGGACCTGTCCCTCCAGCGTCACGCTTTGCCGCGGCGAGATGCGTGCGATGGCATGGCGCTGGTCCAGCGCAGTCGCGATGGTCGCGACCTGGTCCTCCATTGGCGCGCCGGCATGGGCGGAGACGAGATCGAGACCCACCGCGACATCGGTCAGCGCGGCATCGGTCCGGTTGACCAGCGTCATGCGGTATTTGAGTGTGGCAAAGGCAGCGCTGCGGATCAGCTTGTCGTTCTCGACCTGCACCGCCAGTACAGCGGACATCGGTACCGGGCCGGACGGGGCGGCGGTGCCGACCGTGGGCCGCTCGATCTGCGGCACCGCTGCCGCGCTGCGGCGACGCCATGCGAAACCCGCCACTGCGAGAAGCGCCAGCATGATCGCGCCGCCGATCGGTAGCCACGGCCATTCTTGCGCAGGTTCCTCGACCGGCGCTGGCGCTTGCGGCATGGGAAGCGGCGTCGGTGATGGCGTCGGCGTGGCTGGGGCGCCGGGTGCCGGTGCATCGCTCGCCGCCGTCGTGGGTCCAGTGGCCGGGACCTGCGTTTCCGGGCTCCCCGTCTCGGCCGCGCGCGGCGTCCCCGCAGGGCTCGAGCGCAGCGCGGGTGTGGTCGCCGAAGGTTGCGGCGCCGGGGTTGTGGCCGCGGGCGTCGGACTGGGGGTGATCGCCGGTGAAGGCGCTCGCGTGGGCGTATTGACCGCACGCGGCCTGATCTCGACTCCGCTCTGCGTATCCGCCGGGCCCTGCGCCTGCGACGTAGCGGTCGGGCTAGGGGCCGGTTCGAGCGTAAAATCATTGACCGATTGCGCATGCACCAGCGCCGGGAGCGCGGCGGCCAGAGCCATCAGGGAAAGGCGAATAGGAGGGGGCATCCAGGGTCGTTTCACGGAAGGGAGGCGCGACAGTGCAGGGGCGCGCTGAATAGGTACTGAAGCGCGCGCTTCCAAGCCCCGGCTTGCGCTGCGCCGCGCTTCGCGGCAGGAGCGCGGCATGAGCGACACACCTGCCCCCAAGTTCCTCGGCACCAACACCGGGCTGCCCGATTCCCCCGAAGCGGCCGAACTCGATTACGTGCCCAATCCGCGCACCGGACAGCTGTATATAGTCCGCTTCGCCGCGCCCGAGTTTACCTCGCTATGCCCGGTGACCGGCCAGCCCGATTTCGCGCATCTGGTGATAGACTATGCGCCCGGCGAAACGATCGTGGAATCGAAAAGCCTCAAGCTGTTCCTCGGCTCGTTCCGCAACCACTGCGGCTTCCACGAGGATGTGACGGTGGGCATCGGGCAGCGCCTGTTCGACGAGATGCAGCCGCGCTGGCTGCGCATCGGCGGCTATTGGTATCCGCGCGGCGGCATCCCGATCGACGTGTTCTGGCAAAGCGGCGCCCCGCCGCAGGATCTGTGGCTGCCCGACCAGGGCGTCGCGTCCTACCGCGGACGCGGCTGACCCCGTCCGCCAGAGGGCGTTGCGCAGCATGAACGGCTGATCGAGAAGGTCCCGTGGCGGAGAGGGTGGGATTCGAACCCACGGTACTGTTGCCAGTACACTGCATTTCGAGTGCAGCGCATTCGACCTCTCTGCCACCTCTCCGCATATGTCGGGTGCGCTTCGGGCCAAAGGCCCCGGTCGAAGCAAGGCGCGCCGATTAGCCGAGCGCCCCCTCCTTGCCAAGCCCCTTTTCACGAGATTTCGGGGGATCGGCCGCGCATGCCCATTGTAAGCGGGCCGGTGCACCCCATATCGTCGGTTCTCATGGATCGAGCACAGTATTTCTCCGCCCAGGCTGGTCGCACCATCGATGCCCCGCGCCGCATGAAAAGCCGCTTCGCCATCGGCGATGTGGTGAAGCACCGCATGTTCGACTTCCGCGGCGTGATCTTCGACATCGACCCCGTCTTCGCCAATAGCGACGAATGGTACGAGGCGATCCCCGAAGACATCCGGCCCGACCGCAACCAGCCGTTCTACCACCTGCTCGCCGAAAGCGACGACAGCGATTATGTCGCTTATGTCAGCCAGCAGAATTTGGTGACGGATTCGATCTCGGGCCCGGTTTCGCATCCCGATGTGCACCAGTATTTCGAGCATTTCGAAAACGGCCGCTATCGTATGCGGCGGAGCATGACCCACTGATCGCGCGAAGCGATCAGTTCTTGATTTTCCAGCCTGATTTCAGCAGCTTGTAAGTGCCCAGCGCGAGCAGTGCGTTGAGCGCGAGCAGGCCCAGTGCCGCCATGGCCACCGCTGTTGCATCGCCGATATCGCTCTGGCCGAGAAAGCCGTAGCGAAAGCCCGAAATCACATAGAAGAACGGGTTGGCGCGGCTGACCGCCTGGAACGCGGGTGCCAACCGGTCGATCACGTAGAAGGTGCCCGACAGCATCGCCAGCGGGGCAATCACGAAATTGGTCACCGCGGCATTGTGGTCGAATTTCTCCGCCCAGATCGACGCGAGCAAGCCGAGCAGCGAGAGCATCATCGCCCCCATCAGCCCGAACCACAGGACCGCCCAGGGATGCGTCATCGCGAGGCTGACACCGGGATAGAGCATCATCGCACCGGCCACCACGAACCCCACCGCCACCGCGCGGGTCATGGCGGCGCCGACGATCCCGCCCATCAGCTCGCCTTCGGACAGCGGCGGCATCAGCAGGTCGATGATCGTGCCCTGGATCTTGCCCGAGAGCAGCGAGAAGGACGAATTGGCAAAGGCGTTCTGCATCATTGCCATGGCAATCAGCCCCGGCGCGACGAAGGTCGGGAAGTTGACGCCGAGCACTTCGCGTCCGCCGCGCCCCAGCGCGACAGAGAAGATGACAAGAAAAAGCAGCGTAGTGATCGCCGGGGCCCAGATTGTCTGCGTCTGGACCTTGAGAAACCGGCGGACCTCCTTCATATAGAGGCTCCACAGGCCGATCCCGTTGATCCCGCGAATCACCGGGTGTCCCCGCGGCGGAAACCGGCCCCCCCTTCCGGCATTACCCTCCACGAAGGAGGCGTCCGGGTGATCGCTTCCGGGCGATACGGGCGGGGCTTGATCGACCATGGGGGCGGCGACTAGGCCCAAGCGTCACGGCATGCAAGCTGCGACGTCGAGACACGAGATACAGGACTGCAAATGAGCTGGACCGACGAACGGATCGCAACGCTGAAAAAGATGTGGGAGGGCGGCTCGACCGCCAGCCAGATCGCCGACGAACTGGGCGGGGTCAGCCGCAATGCCGTGATCGGCAAGGCGCATCGCCTTGGCCTCAAGTCGCGTCCTTCGCCGGTGAAGGCCAACGATAAGAAAAAGGCCCCGACCAAGCCCGCACCGGCGCCCAAGCCGGCGGCCAAGAAAGCCGCCAAGCCTGCGCCGAAGACAGCGCCTGCCGCTGCCGCGCCTACCAAGCCCGCTGCTCCTGCCGCAGCCGGTCCCAAGCAGGACGGTGCGGCCCAGTCTCAGCCGCTGCCCAACCGGTCTTCCAACCTGCCCAAGATCGTATCGGTCGGCCCCGGCGGCTTCCTGCGCCAGGGTCCGGGCGATCAGCAACCGCCGATCCCGCCCGCGCCACCGCGCCGGCTGGTGCCCGCCAAGCCGAGCGCCGAGATTGCCGACAAGACCAGCCTGCTCGACCTGTCGGACAAGGTCTGCCGCTGGCCGATGGGCCATCCGGGCGAACCCGATTTCCATTTCTGCGGTGAAGCCGTGAACCCCGGCTTCCCTTATTGCGTCGAACATTGCGGCCGGGCCTATCAGGCGCAGCTGCCCCGCGGTGCGCGCCGTCCCCCTCCGCCGCTGCCGTTCGGCGGACCGCGCGTTCGCTAGACACCGAATTCCGGGTCGCTCCGTCGCCCTACCCCAAAATGGGAGGGTGTAAGAATTAGGCATACCGCTCGCCCCACCGCTCACCGGCGGTGGGGTCGAGGCCGTTTGGTATGCGCCAGCCATGGGGGGCCGGGAAAGCGAGATGGAATGGGGGAGCGTCACTTTCGGCGCATTTCTGGGCGTGGCCGGGACTTTCGGCATGCTCGCGCTGGCGTTCTATCCGGTCATGCGGCGCACCTTCCTGCTGTGGAACGCGGTCCGAACGTTCGCCTTCTGCCTCATGGGGCTGGCACTGTTCCCGGTGGAACTGCCCGCGTTCTTTCCGACGGGCGAGGCACGCATCGACATTGGCGAGATCGCGCTGTCGATCGCGATCGGCTGCACCGGCCCGTTCCTCGCCGCCTATATCGAAGAGCACGCCCGCTACGCCCGGATCCGCTTCTGGCTGCGAACGATGTTACCGATCGGCGTCCTTGGCGGCACCGCGACTGCGCTGGCGCCGTGGTGGCCGCGGCTCGACTGGCTGCACGATTTGATCATCCTCGCCATGATCCTCGGGCTGCTGGTCGCGCTGATCGTGGCGGTGCGCGCGGGCAGCCGGGCGGCGCGGTTCCAGGCGGTCAGTTACTCTCCGCTGATCGCGGTCGCGCTTGTCGTGCTGTCCTATGAGCTGAGCACCGGCGAGCCGATGCCCTATTGGCAGGTCGCCGCATTGTTCGCGATCCTGGCCGATTTCCTCTTTACCGGCGTCGGAGTGATCGACGGCTTCATGGTCATCAAACGCCAGCGCGATGCGGCAGTGGCCGATGTGCGCGAGGCGCGGATTGCGGTCGCCACCGACCCGCTGACCGATATCGCCAACCGCCGCGGCCTGGCACTACGCTTTCGCGATAGCGGCCATGGACGTCCCCGCGGACTGGCAGTGATCGACTGCGACCATTTCAAACGCATCAACGACATGTTCGGCCATGATGTCGGCGATGAAGTGCTGATCGCGGTGGCCGAAGGGCTCAAGCACGACAATGTCTTCCCTGCGCGGCAGGGGGGCGAGGAATTCGTCGTGCTGCTCTATGGCGACGATTGGCAGCGGCTCGCCGAAACTGTGCGCCGCCGGATCACGATCTCGGTGCTCGAGCTGGTACCCGAGGTGCCCTTCCCCGTTACCGCCAGCGCCGGGCTGACGCAGGTCGGCGAGCAGGACACGCTCGATTCTGCGGTAAAGCGCGGCGACGATGCGCTGTATGCCGCCAAGGACGCAGGCCGCGACAAATTGCTGCTGTGGCAGGATGGCAAGCATTCCCAACCCCGGCTGGTCCGCGAGGTCTGAGCGGATTGCGGCTGGCACGGGCGAACTTCTCGCCTATGGTCGGCACCAAATTCGGGAGAGAAAATCACTATGCCGCTATCGCTTCACGCCGCCTATGTCCCCAGCGCCTTGCAGATGCTCGGAACGGCAAACCACCTTGTCGACATGGCCGAGAAATGGTGCGGCGAACATGATTGCGGGCACGATGAATTCATCGGCGCGCGCATCTTCGATGACATGCTGCCGTGGTCGTATCAGGTCAAATGCGTGGCCGAGCATACGCAGGGTTCGATCGAGGGCGTGCGCGCCGGGCTCTATTCGCCCGATCTCAACCCCCCGCCCGCCAGCTTCTCCGATTTGCGTGCCAAGCTCGCCGGCGCGGTGGCCGCGCTTGAAGCACTGACCGAGGAGGAGATGGAGAGTTTTATCGGCCAGCCGATGCGGTTCGAATTCAAGGACCGCGGGATGGATTTCACCGCCGAGGACTTCCTGCTCAGCTTCAGCCAGCCGAACTTCTATTTCCACTGCGCGACCGCCTATAACATCCTGCGGATGAAGGGCGTGCCCGTGGGCAAGATGGATTTCATGGGCCGCGTGCGGATCGCCCGCTAAAGCTTGCGGGCGAACCAGATAGTGTGCCGCGGGCCCTTGTTGTTGGGGCGCGCGCGCACTTCGCGCACTTCGACATCGAACCCGCCTTCCTTGAGGCGCTGGGTGAACTTGTGGTCGGGCGCGGCCGACCAGATCGCGAGGATGCCGCCGCGGTTCAGCGCATCGCGTGCCTTGGCGAGGCCGGTCCGGCTGTAGATACGGTAATTGGCATCGCGGACGATCCCGTCGGGGCCATTGTCGACATCGAGCAGGATCGCATCATATTTGCCCGTGGTGCCATCATTGGCATCGTCGATCAGCGCCGCCACGTCGCAGATCACGACCTTGCCGCGGTCGTCGGACAGGCTGTCGCCGGTCAGATGCGCCAGCGGCCCCGCCGCCCAGTCGATTATCTCCGGAACGATTTCGGCCACGGTCACCGAGCCGCCCGCAGGCAGTCGGTCGAGCGCGGCGCGATAGGTAAAGCCCATGCCATAGCCGCCGATCAGCACCCGCGGCTTCGGCGCCGCGAGCTCGGCCAGCGTAAGCTCGGCCAGTTGCTCCTCGGAAAACTGCATGCGCGTGCCCATCAGCTCGTCGCGGCCGAGCATGATGATGAAATCGCGCCCGTGGCTGACCAGCGTGAGCGTTTCGCCGTCGGGGATGTCGGCAGTGGCAATGGTTTCGCGCGGAAGCATGGCAAATCTCCAAAGCAAAGGGGCCGCAGGCGAACCCGCGACCCCTTCCCTAATCGTTAGCGAAGGATCAGTCCTTCAGGAAGTCGGGAACGTGAGCTTCACCGCCCCCGTCCTTGTCGCCGCCGCCATCACGGTCGCGGCGCGGGCCACCCCGGCCACCGCGGCGGTCGCCGCCACGGCCACCACCGCCGCCACGCGGGCCACGGTCACCGCGCGGTTCGCGCGCAGGACGGGTGTCTTCCAGCTCTTCGCCGGTTTCCTGGTCCACGACACGCATCGACAGACGGACCTTGCCGCGCTGGTCGATCTCGAGGACCTTGACCTTCACTTCCTGGCCTTCCGACACGACGTCGGTCGGCTTTTCGACGCGCTCGTTCTTCATTTCGCTGACGTGGACGAGACCGTCCTTGCCGCCCATGAAGTTCACGAAAGCGCCGAAGTCGACGATGTTGACGACCTTGCCGTTGTAGATCTTGCCGACTTCCGCCTCTTCGACGATGCCTTCGATCCACTTGCGGGCAGCTTCGATCTCGTCCGAGTTGGAGGAGCTGATCTTGATCACGCCCTCGTCGTCGATGTCGACCTTGGCGCCGGTTTCGGCGACGATCTCGCGGATCACCTTGCCGCCGGTACCGATAACGTCGCGGATCTTCGACTTGTCGATCTGCATGGTCTCGATACGCGGTGCGTGCTTGGAAACCTCGGTGCGGGCGCCGGTCAGCGCCTTGTTCATTTCACCCAGGATGTGCGCACGGCCGGCCTTAGCCTGCTCGAGCGCGGTCTTCATGATTTCCTGCGTGATGCCGGCAACCTTGATGTCCATCTGGAGCGACGTGATCCCGCTTTCCGAACCGGCGACCTTGAAGTCCATGTCGCCCAGGTGATCTTCGTCACCGAGGATGTCCGACAGGACGGCAAAGTCGTCGCCTTCGAGGATCAGGCCCATGGCGATGCCCGAAACCGGACGTTCGATCGGAACGCCAGCATCCATCATCGACAGACAGCCACCGCAAACGGTCGCCATCGAGGACGAGCCGTTGGACTCGGTGATGTCCGACAGGAGGCGGATAGTATAGGGGAAGTCTTCATGCGCAGGCAGCACCGGGTGCAGCGCACGCCATGCGAGCTTGCCGTGGCCGGTTTCGCGGCGGCTGGTGAAGCCGAAGCGGCCCACTTCCCCGACCGAATAGGGCGGGAAGTTATAGTGCAGCATGAAGTGATTGTACGACAGGCCTTCGAGACCGTCGATCATCTGCTCGGCATCCTTGGTGCCCAGCGTGGTGGTGCAGATTGCCTGCGTTTCACCGCGCGTGAACAGCGCCGAACCATGCGTACGGGGCAGCAGACCGACCATGGCTTCGATCGGGCGAACCTGGTCGAGCTTGCGGCCGTCGATGCGCTGACCGTCCTTGAGGATGGCCCCGCGGACGATTTCGGCTTCGAGCTTCTTGACCGCTTTGTTGGCGACCATCTGCGTCTGCGCTTCTTCGCTGGCGAATGCTTCCTTGGCCTTCGCCCGCGCTTCGTTGAGCGCATTCGAACGCGCCGACTTGTCGGTCAGCTTGTAAGCGGCAGCGATGTCGTCACCGACGATGCCGCGCAGCTGTTCCTTGATCGCCGAGGTATCGTCCGAAGCGTCGACTTCCCACGGCTCCTTGGCAGCCTGTTCGGCCAGATCGACGATCGCGCCGATAACCTTGCGGCTTTCCTCATGTGCGAACAGCACCGCGCCGAGCATTTCCTCTTCGGTCAGCTCCTTGGCTTCGGATTCGACCATCATCACCGCGTCCTGCGTCGCAGCGACGACGAGGTCGAGACGACCGTCTTCGTCAAGCGCGGCACCAAGGCTCGGGTTCAGTTCGTATTCGCCATTGCGGTAGCCGACGCGTGCAGCGCCGATCGGGCCCATGAAGGGCACACCGCTGATGGTCAGCGCAGCCGAAGCGGCGATCATCGCGACGATATCGGGCTCGGTCTCGCCATCATACGACAGGACCTGGCAGATCACGTTGATTTCGTTGTAGAAACCTTCGGGAAACAGCGGTCGCACGGGGCGATCGATGAGACGCGAGGTAAGCGTTTCCTTCTCCGTCGCGCGGCCTTCGCGCTTGAAGAAGCCGCCGGGGATCCGGCCCGCAGCGGAGAATTTTTCCTGGTAGTGGACGGTCAGCGGGAAGAAGTCCTGCCCTTCGCGTACACTCTTGGCGGCGGTCACGGCGCACAGCACCACGGTTTCGCCATAGGTGGCCAGAACGGCGCCGTCAGCCTGACGGGCGATGCGGCCGGTTTCGAGGGTGAGGGTCTTTCCGCCCCACTCCAGCGATACGGTTTTCGTGTCGAACATGTATTTTCCTTATGAACCCGCGCGGCCTTATTGCGGTGCGGGGCCTACTGTGCCGGGTATTCCGTCCCGGTCCGGTGCGAGGCTTTTCGCGCCCCTAGTTTCCGCCCCCGCGCCGTATTGCGCGGATGCCGGATAAACAAAGGGGCGGCCTGAGCCACCCCTTTGAGAAACTCTTACTTGCGAAGACCCAGCTTCTGGATCAGCGCGTTGTACCGCTCGACGTCTATCTTCTTGAGATAGGCGAGCAGGTTGCGGCGCTTGTTGACCATCATCAGCAGACCACGGCGCGAGTGGTTGTCCTTGTGATTGGACTTGAAATGCTCGGTCAGGTTGCGGATACGCTCGGTGAGGATCGCGACCTGGACTTCCGGCGAA
The DNA here is from genome assembly GCF_025736935.1 of Qipengyuania sp. SS22. NCBI lineage: Bacteria > Pseudomonadati > Pseudomonadota > Alphaproteobacteria > Sphingomonadales > Erythrobacteraceae > Qipengyuania > Qipengyuania sp. SS22. The sequence continues at coordinate 1,562,169 of NZ_CP107048.1, forward strand.
CCGGTATCGCCTTCGGCGACGGCATTGTCCTTGATGATCTCTTGTTTCTTTTCGGCAGTTACCGACATTCATTCTACTCCGCGACATCCGGCAGGTTAAAACCCCGCACGACCTTGGCCGTGCCCCCGCTGAGTTCCATCAAGGCTACCGGCACATCGTGCGCGGTGGCGAGGTAGAGCCCGTCGGTATGGGGCAGTTCCGACAATACCCGGCCCTGGCGGACCGCCTGCGCGCTGTCGGGATCGAGGGTGAGGACCGGGATGTCGTCCAGTCCCGCCTCAAGCGGCAGGAGAAGGTTTTCAATGGCCGCGCCCTTAGCGATTTCCTCCAGCGTGTCCAGCGAAATCGCCTGTTCCTCGAGGAACGGCCCGGCCTTGATCCGCCGCAGATAAGTGACATGGCCGAGCGTGCCAAGCGCGCGTGCGATATCCCGTGCCAGCGACCGGATATACGTGCCCTTCGAGACATGCGCGATCAGCGTGACGCTGTCCGCCAGTTCGAGCGGGGCCTGCGGATCGTATGGATCGGGGCGGCCGGCAGTGGTCTGGAATGCGCTGACGAGGCCAACACCACCATCGTCACCCCCGCGAAGGCGGGGGTCCAGCCGCCCCCGAGCGAGAGAGCTGTCCTTGTCTGGATCCCCGCCTTCGCGGGGATGACCGGCGAGATAAAGGTCGTGAACCGTCACAGCGCGCGTCTTCATTTCGACCGTTTCGCCCGCGCGGGCACGGTCGTAGGCGCGCTTGCCATCGATCTTGAGTGCCGAATAAGCGGGCGGCACCTGTTCGATGGGGCCGGTGAAATGGTCGAGCACGCCCGCGATCGCTGCCATCAGCGGCCGGCGATCGTTGCGCTCCGTCACCTCGCCCTCGGTGTCGAGCGTAGCGGTCTCCTCGCCGAACTGGATGGTGAAGGCGTAGATCTTTTCGGCATCGAGCATGCGCCCCGCCAGCTTGGTCGCCTCGCCCAGCGCGATCGGGAGCACGCCTTCGGCCAGCGGGTCGAGCGTGCCGCCGTGACCGACCTTGGTCTTCGCATAGCCGCCTTGGCGCAGCACGCGCTTGACCATGCCGACGGCCTGCGTCGAGCCAAGCCCGCGCGGCTTGTCGAGGATCAGCCAGCCATGCGATGCGGGCTTGAGGTCGCTCATTCCGCAATCCCGCGTGCGACCCACTCGGCCAGTTCGAAATAGCGTTCCTGCATCCACAATACCGGCGGCAGCACGGTGTTCTCGATCAGCCCGCTGTCGGGGAAGGCCCAGGTTGCGGCGATCAGCACGATGAAGAACAGCATGCCGAGCGACTGGAGCCTCTGCCAATTGACCGCCCATTTGCGTGGCAGCAGGCCGCCGACGATATGCGAACCATCGAAGGGCGGGATCGGCAGCAGGTTGAACAGCGCCAGGAAGACGTTGATCAGGATGAACATGCCGCCTGCGGTCAACAGCCAGTCGGGCGGCACCGCGCCCGCGGCGATGATCGTGCCCGAAAGGGCGCCGAACACCACGGCCCCCACCAGGGCCAGCAGCAGGTTGGTCCCCGGTCCTGCCGCGGCCACAGCGACCATGCCGAAACGGGGATTGCGCAGGCGGTCGCCGCGTACCGGGACGGGTTTCGCCCAGCCGAAGATCGGTCCGCCGAACAGTGCCAGCGTACCGGGGACCAGCAGTGTGCCGATCGGGTCGATATGGCGGATCGGGTTGAGCGACAGCCGCCGCTGTTCCTTGGCGGTGGGATCGCCCAGCGCAAGCGCGGCCCAGCCATGTGCCACCTCGTGGAACACGATGGCGACGATCAGGCACGGGATCAGGATCGCCGCGAGGAGGAGGGTTTCGGTCATGGTCGGCTAGATAGGGTGCGCCGGGTCAACCCGCCAGCGCTTCGCAAAAATGCCGCCGGCACATGGCGACATAGCGGTCGCTCCCGCCGATTTCGGTCTGCGCGCCTTCGCGCACCGCTTTGCCTTGTGCATCGACGCGCAGGTTCATCGTCGCCTTGCGGCCGCAATCGCAGACCGCCTTCAATTCGATCAGCGCATCGGCAATGCCAAGCAGCGAGGCGGAGCCGGTAAACAGTTCGCCCTGGAAATCGGTGCGCAGGCCATAGCAGAGCACCGGGATACCCGCATCGTCGGCCAGCCGCGCCAATTGCCAGACATGGTCGCGGGTGAGGAATTGCGCCTCGTCCACCAGCACACAGGCGATCGGGTCGGCGGCATGGTCGGCCAGCACCCGGGTTTCGATATCGGTATCGGTTTCGTAGCGATGCGCATCGCTGGCCAGCCCGATACGGCTGGAAATCGCGCCGAACCCCGGCCGATTGTCGAGCGCCGCAGTCCACAGCGACACGCGCATACCGCGCTCGCCATAATTGAACGCGGTCTGCAGCAGGGTCGAGCTCTTCCCCGCATTCATGCTCGCATAATAGAAATAGAGCTTGGCCACTCAGTCCTCGTCGTCGAGGTCGCGCACCACCTTGGGATCGCTCAGCAATTGTTCGATCCGGTCGGCCTCGTCGAAGCTCTCGTCGGGCTGGAAGTTGAGCTTGGGCGCGAATTTGAGGCCGAGCCGCTGCGCGACCTCTTTCTGGAAGAAGGCGGTGTTGGTCCGCAGCGCCTTGAGCACCTGCCCCTCGTCCTCGCCCAGCAGCGGTTTCACATAGGCCTTCGCATTGCGCAGATCGGGCGTCATCCGCACTTCGGTGACCGCGATGTTGCTGGCCGAGAGCACGTCGTCATGCGCCTCGCCGCGCGCGAGCAGTTCGGACAGGATATGGCGGACCCGCTCGCCCACCTTGAGGACGCGGACCGATTGCTGTTCGGGAGTGGAGTCGTTGCGGGCCATCAGGCAAGTCTTTCGGTAATTCGCTAGAGCGCGACGGGATAGGCCATCAGGCGGCCCCGCCCGGACGCGGTGTGGGGATCGCGGTACTGGTCGCGCGGGCGAGCAGCTTGCCCGCCTCGTCGAACAGTTCGCCTTCGAGGAAGATGACCTTGCGCCCGCGGCGGATTACCCGGCCCTTGCCGATCAACGGCCCCGCCATGACCGGCTTGAGCAGGCTCATCGAAATGTCGAGATTGAGCGGCGCTTCGGCGTGATCGGTGGCCCAGACATGCGCCCAGCCCATCACCTCGTCGAGGAAACCCGCGACGAGCCCGCCCTGCACGCTGCCGCGCGGGGTAATGAAGCTGTCGGGCGCGTGAAACCGTAGGGTGATTTCCTCGCGCTCCTTGTCGAAGCTGTCGAATGCGACCCCCATGAGGTCGGCATGGGCCGCGCCAAGCGCGTGTTCGGTCGCAGTCACTTGCTCACTCGCATCCCTCGATACCCTCGCCATCGTCGCTGATGGGATTCGATGGCGAGCCCGGCACCATTTGCGGTGTGGCCGGGCTCCCCTTCGGTTTACTCTTGGAACGGAAGGACGCGCTTACAGCGTCCGTTCGCGCTCCTCGACTTCGAAGACTTCAAGCTGGTCGCCCGCCTTGATGTCGTTCGTGTCGGCCAGCACCACGCCGCATTCGAGCCCGGTGCGGACTTCGTCCACATCGTCCTTGAAGCGCCGCAGCGAAGCGATCGTGGTCGCCGAGACGATGACGTCGTCGCGCGTGAGGCGTGCATGCAGCCCCTTGCGGATGACGCCTTCCTCGACCAGCAGACCAGCCGCCTTGTCCTTCTTGCCCGACCGGAACACTTCCTTGACCGCGGCGCGGCCAACGACATGTTCGATCCGTTCCGGACCCAGCTCGCCCGCCATTTCCTTCGCGATCTCGTCGGTCAGGTGGTAGATGACGTCGTAATATTTCATCTCGACGCCATCGCGCTTGACCAGTTCGCGCGCCTTGGCGTTCGGACGCACGTTGAAGCCGATGATCGGCGCCTTCGAGGCGGCCGCCAACTGGACATCGCTTTCGGTGATCGCACCCACGCCGGCGTGCAGCACGCGAACCTTGATGAGATCGTTCGACAGATTGTGCAGCGCGGAGGTGATGGCTTCCACCGACCCCTGGACATCGGCTTTCACCAGCACGGGGAATTCGACCACATCCGAAGCGAGGTTGTTGAACATCGTATCGAAGCTGGTCGGCGCCAGCGCGGTGCGCTTCTCGGTCGCCTTTTCCTGGCGGTATTCCGCCACTTCGCGCGCGCGCTGTTCGTTTTCGACCACGCTCAGCACGTCACCGGCAGACGGCACGCCGCCCAGCCCGAGGACCTCGACCGGCATCGACGGGCCGGCCTTCTTGATCTGCTTGCCCTGGTCGTTGACGATCGCGCGGACGCGGCCGCTTTGGGTGCCCACCACGAAGGTGTTGCCACGCTCGAGCGTACCGCGCGTCACCAGCACAGTGGCCACCGGCCCGCGGCCCTTGTCGAGCTGCGCTTCGATGACCGTCGCTTCGGCCATGCGATCGGGATTGGCCTTCAGTTCGAGCAGTTCGGCCTGCAGGCTGATCGCGTCGAGCAGCTTGTCGAGACCGGTCTTCTCCTTTGCGGAGATTTCGACGTCCTGCACCTCGCCCGACATCTTCTCGACGATCACTTCGTGTTCGAGCAGACGCGTGCGGATGTTGTCCGGATTGGCTTCGGGCTTGTCCATCTTGTTGATCGCAACGATCATCGGGACGCCCGCGGCCTTGGTGTGATTGATGGCCTCGATCGTCTGCGGCATGATGCCGTCATCGGCCGCCACCACCAGCACCACGATATCGGTGACATTGGCACCGCGCTGGCGCATCTCGGTAAAGGCGGCGTGACCCGGCGTGTCGAGGAAGGTGATGGCATCGCCGCCCTTCGTCTGCACCTGGTAGCTGCCGATATGCTGCGTGATACCGCCGGCTTCACCCTTGACGACATTGGCGCCGCGCAGGGCATCGAGCAGGCTGGTCTTGCCGTGATCGACATGGCCCATGATGGTGACCACTGCCGGACGCGGCTTGAGCGTTTCGGGCGGATCGACATCGGCTTCCTTGGCGATGTCGACATCGGCTTCGGAAACCTTCTCGATATTGTGGCCGAACTGGTCGACCAGCAATTCCGCAGTGTCCTGGTCGATCGTCTGGTTGACGGTAACCATCATGTCGAGATTGAAGAGTTCCTTGACGAGGTCGGCACCCTTTTCGCCCATGCGCTTGGCCAGTTCGCCAACCGTGATCGCCTCGGGGACGATAACATCGCGGACCTGCTTTTCGCGCGGCTTCGACGGGCCGCCCTGCATCCGGCGTTCCTTCTCGCGCGCACGCTTGAGCGCGGCGAGCGAACGGGCACGGCGACCTTCGTCCTCGTTGAGGGCCTTGTTGACCGTCAGCTTGCCCGACCGGCGCTTGTCGACGGGCTCTGCACCGCGTGCAGGCTTTTCTTCCTTCTTCTTGCGCTCGGGTTTCTTGGGCTCGGGACGCGCAACCGGGGTGAACCGGCGCGGCGCAGGCGAAGGCGTGCTGCCCGCATCCTTGGCGGCGGGCGCTTCCTCGGCGGGCGTTTCTTCGGCCACTTCCGCAGGCGCTTCGGCAGCGGGCTTGGTCGCAGTAGCAGCCTGCTGGGCAGCCTCTTCCTCGGCCTTGCGCTTGTCTTCGGCGCGCTTCTTCTGGTCTTCGGCAGCCTGACGCGCCTGCTGTTCTTCGCGCTTGCGCGCGTCCTCGGCCTGCCGCAGGCGATCTTCCTCGGCTTCGCGCTGGAGCCGCGCGACGCGTTCCTGCGGAGTCTCGCCAGCGGGCGCGGCTTTCTTCTTCGGCGCAGCCTTTTCGGCAACCGGTGCCGGAGCCGGGGTCGGCTCGGGTGCGGGCGGCGGCGGCGCGGGCGCCGGCTCTGCGGGCGGCGGGGTTTCGCCGGGCTTCACGAGCTTACGGCGGCGCTTCACCTCGACCGCGACCTTGTTGGTGCGGCCGTGGCTGAAGGTCTGCTTGACCTCGCCCGGCTGCGCACCCTTCAGGGTCAGCGGCTTGCGGGCTGGTTTCTTTTCGTCGTCGCTCATTCTTGCTCGTTTCTCTTCTTTATCTCGTTCAATTCGTCATCGGCGCGCGGCGTGGCGGCCCATCCGCGGCGGGCAGATCATGCCCCAAATAATGCATGAGGCGCTTCAGGGGCTTCATCACCCTTGCAGCCGCAGCTTCATCGGCCAGCGCCAGATGGACGACATTGTCGCGGCCCAATGCCACAGACAAAGCGTTCCGGTCCAGAGGCAGTTCGAGGCCGCGTTCGCCCGAGCCTTCCGCATCGCGCCCGACACGCCATGCCTGATCGAGTTTCTTGCGCCCGTCTTCGCTGGCATCGCGGGCATGCAGGAGCAAGGCTACCGCCCCGCCGCGTGCCTGTTCGGCGATGCGCTGGGTGCCCAAGATAAGACTTCCCACGCGCATTTCGAGCCCCAGCCGGTCGAGCAATACGCGGGTCAGCGCATTTTCGACCATCTCGGGCAAATTCCCGGACACTTCGAGATCGCCGGTCTTGAACGCGCGTGCCAGCGCGCCCTTGAGCTTACCTGCTGCAAGCGCAGCGGCAAACTCGTCACGCGAGACCCCGATCCAGGCACCGCGCCCGGGGGCCTTTTCCTGCGCGTCGGGCAGGATCAGTCCCGCAGGCGAGGCGACCAGCCGCACGAGCGTTTCGCGCGGGGCCGTCTCACCCGACAGGATGCAGCGCCGTTCGGGCTCGGAAGCTTTCCGGGCCTGCGGCGTGTCAGCGATGTCGGAACTCAGGCTCTCATTGGGTGGAGTCCGCATCGGCGGCCTCCTGCGTGTCGGACGTCTCGGCGGGTGCCGGAGCTTCCTCGTCTTCGAACCAATGCGCGCGGGCCGCCATGATGATCTCGTTGCCCTGCTCTTCGCTCAGGCCATAATCACCCAGCACGCCGCCCTTGTCCTGCTCGCGCACCGAGGGGCGCCGCATCGGCGGGCCATCGGCGGGAGCATTGTTGCGGCGACGCGGTGCTTCGCGCTTGCGCGCAATGAGTTCGTCGGTCGCGAGGTCGGCCAGATCGTCGAGCGTCTTGATGCCTGCCTTGCCCAGCGTGACCAGCATGGCTTCGGTCATGTGCGGCAGCTCGGCCAGGTCGTCCTCGACGCCCAGTTCACGGCGCGCTTCGCGGTGCGCGGCTTCCTGGCGGTCGATCGCTTCCTTGGCGCGGTTCTGGAGTTCCTCGGCGAGGTCGTCGTCGAAGCCTTCGATCGCGGCCAGCTCCTCGAGCTCGACATAGGCGACTTCCTCGAGTTCGGCGAAGCCTTCGGCAACCAGCAGCTGCGACAGCGTTTCGTCGACGTCGAGTTCTTCCTCGAACATCTTCGAGCGCTCGGCGAATTCCTTCTGGCGCTTCTCCGAGGCTTCTTCCTCGGTCATGATGTCGATCTGGTTGCCCGTCAGCTGGCTGGCGAGACGCACGTTCTGGCCGCGGCGACCGATGGCGAGCGACAGCTGGTCGTCGGGAACGACGACTTCGATGCGGCCTTCCTCTTCGTCGAGCACGACGCGGGCGACGGTGGCCGGCTGAAGCGCGTTGACGATGAAAGTCGCGCCGTCATCGCTCCAGGGAATGATGTCGATCTTTTCGCCCTGCAGTTCCTGCACGACCGCCTGAACGCGGCTGCCCTTCATGCCGACGCAGGCACCGACCGGGTCGATGCTGCTGTCGTGGCTGATCACGCCGATCTTGGCGCGGCTGCCCGGATCGCGGGCGGCGGCCTTGATCTCGATGATGCCATCGTAGATTTCGGGCACTTCCTGCGCGAACAGCTTCTTCATGAAATCGGGATGCGCGCGGCTGAGGAAGATCTGCGGGCCGCGGTTGTTGCGTTCCACCTTGGTGATCAGCGCGCGGACGCGTTCGCCAACACGCGCGGCTTCGCGCGGGATCTGCTGGTCGCGGCGGATGACACCCTCGGCGCGGCCGAGGTTGACGACCACATGGCCAAACTCGACCGATTTGATCACGCCGGTGATGACTTCGCCCGCGCGGTCCTTGAATTCTTCGAACTGGCGTTCGCGTTCGGCATCGCGGACCTTCTGGAAGATCACCTGCTTGGCGCTCTGCGCGTCGATGCGGCCAAGGTCGACCGGAGGCAGCGGGTCGACGATGAAATCGCCGATCTTGGCATCGTCCTGCAGCTTTTCAGCGGCCTTGAGGTCGATCTGCTTGAAGTAGTCCTCGACTTCCTCGACGACCTCGACGACGCGCCACAGGCGCAGATCGCCGGTCAGCGGATCGAGCTTGGCGCGGATGTCGTTTTCCGCACCGTAACGGTTGCGGGCAGATTTCTGGATCGCTTCTTCCATCGCCTCGATGACGATCGCCTTGTCGATCATCTTTTCGGAGGCGACCGAGGTTGCAATCGCGAGGAGTTCAGCCTTGTTGGCGGAAATGGCACTGGCCATCAGTCGTCTGCCTTTTCTTCTTCGATGTCATCGGCACCGCTCGTGTCGAGCGGCTGGGTGGCGGCAATCAATTCGTCGGTAAGAACGAGTTTGGCCGAGTGTATCTGGTCGCGGGGAAGAAACACATCGCCCGCCTTGCGGTCTTCGACGGCAACCGTGTCGCCTTCGATACCCTTCAATTCGCCGCGCAGATTGCGCTGGCCGTCATAGCCTTTGGCCATGGAAATCTTCACTTCGTGCCCGGCCCAATTGGCGAAATCCTTCGCGCGGGTCAGCGGACGGTCGATGCCGGGGCTGGAAACTTCGAGGTGATAGGCGCCGGCCACCAGCACTTCACCCTGTTCCTCGAGCGCGTCCATACGCTCGGACACCCGGCGCGACAACGCAGCGCATTGTTCGATCACCAGCTGGCCGGTGGCGGGATCTTCGGCCATAATCTGCAGCGCCTCGCCGCCGTCACCGGCTTCCGAGGACACCATCTTGACGCGCACGAGCTCGAAACCAAGGGCCTGTGCCTCGGGTTCGATCACTTCGGTCAAGCGTTCCAGATCGGCCATTCGTTCTCCACTTACGCGCCCCGTGCGACAATGGGGCTTCGTGCCGGCCCCTTGCGGCGCCAGCCCCTCCAGTGTCGCGACAATGTCGGGATGAGCAGCCAGATAAGCGGGAGTCGGTTGAAAAGCAAGCGCGAAGACGCGCCCGTTCAGCTGTCGTCGGCGAGCGCGTGTTTCTTGATGCAATGCCGTAGCTGATCATACGACAGACCAAGCGCCTTGGCGGTCTGGCGCTGGTTCCAGCGATGCTTGCCCAGCGCATGCTCGACGATGGTGCGTTCATGCCCATCGACCGCCGCGCGCAGATCGTCGATGCTTTCCAGATCGGGCCCGGAGGACGCGGGCGCGGCCGTGGGAGCCGCTGCCTGGTCTGCGCGAAACGCGGGACTGAGGGGTTTCCACGGACTGTCGAAGGGGTCGAACACCGCATGGCCGATCGGTGCGCTCCAGTCGTCCCAGCGATAGATCGCGCGCTCGACGACATTGCGCAATTCGCGGACATTGCCCGGCCAGTCGTATTTCTCGAGCTGCTCGGCGACATGCGGCGCAAAGCCCGGCCAGCCTTCCCAGCCAAGCTCGGCGGCCATCCGGCGGCCGAAGTAGTCTGCCAGCACTTCGACATCGCCCTCGCGTACGCGCAGCGGCGGTAGCGTGATGACCTCGAAGGTCAGCCGGTCGAGCAGATCGGCGCGAAACTCGCCGCGCTCCGCCTTGGCCGGCAGATCTTCATTGGTCGCGGCAACGATGCGCACATCGACGCGTGTCGGACGACTCGAACCGATGCGGGTGACCTCGCCATATTCGACCGCGCGCAGCAGCCGTTCCTGCGCGCCCATCGACAAAGTACCCAGTTCGTCGAGAAATAGCGTGCCCTTGTCGGCTTCTTCGAACCGGCCCGCGCGCACTCTGGTAGCGCCGGTAAAAGCGCCCGCTTCATGGCCGAACAATTCGGCCTCGATCAGCGTTTCGGGCAGCGCGGCACAGTTCATGACGACCAGCGGTTCGTCCCACCGGGTAGAGAGGCGATGCAGGCGCTCGGCGATCAATTCCTTGCCGGTTCCGCGCTCGCCGATGACCAGCACCGGGCGCCGCATCGGCGCCGCGCGACTGGCCCGTTCGACCGCGTCGAGAAAGGCCCCCGACTGGCCGATAAACTGATTTTCCCGCTCCATGACCAAGATATAGGGAAAATTCCCAAAGCTTAGCAACAGAAACCAACACATCATTTGGCACTGCACTCAGAAACCACGTATTTCTCCCGTTTTTCTGGTTTGGCACAGCGCTTGCTGAACAGGGTACAACAGCAATCGGCCCACGGGCCCAGGGAGTTACCCAAATGTATAACCGCAGTTTCTTCCGCAGCCAGCTTGGACAGGCCGCCCTCGCCAGCATGGCAGCGATGGCCACTTTCGTCCTGCTGAGTTCGCAGATCGCGGTGACGGCACCCACGCCGGTGCTGGCCGCATACGAACAGGTCGAGATCGCATGACCCTGCCTCCCGATCATGATCCCCTAGGGCCGGAGAGTCGGTCCCCCGACAGTCCCCGCGGCAGCAATGCCGGCGACTCTCCGGCCCGCCCCGATCACCGGCCGCGCTTGTCGCGTATCGAGGAAGAGGTAGAACGGCTCCGCCGGTCGCCGACTCCGACCCGCGACAGCGGACGGCCCAAGACATCGGACTTTTTCTCCAGTGGAGCACCATTGATGGGCATTTTTAGCCGAACTCGCGATATCATCGCCGCCAATTTCAACGATATGCTGGACAAGGCGGACGACCCCCAGAAGATGATCCGCATGATTATCCTCGAGATGGAGGAAACGCTGGTCGAGGTCCGCGCGAGCGCCGCGCGCACCATTGCCGACCAGAAGGAAATGCACCGCCACACGGTCAAGCTCGACAAACTCCAGGCCGACTGGAACGAGAAAGCGCAGCTCGCCATCTCGAAGGACCGCGAGGATCTCGCCCGCGCCGCGCTCGTCGAGAAGAAGAAGGCGGTCGATATGAGCGAGCAGCTCAAACAGGAAATCGCCGTGCTCGACGACGCGTTGCGCGCCTATGAGCAAGACATCCAGAAGCTGCAGAACCGCCTGCGCGAAGCCCGCAGCCGGCAGACGGCGATCGCCGCCCGGCTCGAAAGCGCGGAAAACCGCGTCAAGCTGCGCAGCCTGATGACCAACGAACGCGTCGACGATGCGCTGACGCGGTTCGACCAGCTCGAACGCCGCGTCGATTATGCCGAAGGCCGCGCCGATGCGCTGAGCATTGCCGACAACTCCGACAAGCCCAGCCTGTCGGACGAGATCGCCGCGCTCGAGGGCGCCGATGCGATCGATGATGAACTCGAACAGATGAAGAAGGCGCTCGGCAAGGGCAGCGCCGGCAAGGAGGACTGAGACCCATGGAAGAGCTTATCATCATTCCCGCGATCTTCATCGGGCTTCCGTGGATCATCCTCCACTACATCACCAAGTGGAAGACATCGGCCACGATCACCGGCGACGACGAAGCCCTGCTCGAGGAACTCTATAACCTCGCCAAGCGGCTCGATGACCGGATGGACACGGTCGAACGCCTCGTCGCCAGCGACAACCCCGAATTCCGTCCCGGCCGCATCGTTCACGACAGCGAGCAGGACAACCAGCAGCTGCGCGAACTCGAGCAGCTGATTGCCGAGAAAAAAGGAGCCAAGCTGTGAATAGCCCCCGCACCACGCTTTACCGCGACAAGCAGAACGCGAAACTGATGGGTGTCTGCTCGGGCATCGCGGATTACACCGGCGTCAACGTGTTCTGGGTCCGGCTCGGCTTTCTCGGCCTGACCTTCATGTCCGGCGGCTCGACCATCCCGTTCTACTTCATCGCCGGCCTGCTGCTGAACAAGAAGCCCGCGCACCTTTATGTCGATCACGAAGAGCAGACCTATTGGCAGCGCGTGCGACAGAACCCCAAGCGCACCGCCCGCGAAATCCGCGCGCGGATGAAGGATGTCGACCGCCGCCTGGCCGATGTGGAAACCTTCTACGTCAGCAACAATCCGCGGCTGACCGCCGAGATCGAACAGCTGCGCTGAGCGAACGAGAGGGGGAGAAATCACATGGAAAACCTCGGAGTATTCGTCCCGATCATTGCGCTGATGATCCCGATCGTCGCGATCTGGACCAAGCATCAGCAGAAGCTGGCCGAAATGAACGTCCAGACGACCGCCCAAGCGACCGCCGAAAAAGCGGCTCAATATGCCAGCCAGGTACATGATCTCGAAGACCGCGTCCGCGTGCTCGAACGTATCGTCACCGACAAGGGCTACGACGTGGCCACACAGATCGAAGCCCTGCGCGACCAGCGCAGTGTGGAAGAGCGCGGCAGCGGCGTGCCGCTGGGAATGAAACAGGGGGAACAGGCGCTATGAACTGGGGAGGACCTGAATTCGTGCTCGCGATCATCGCGCTGAGCACCGGCGGCTGGCTGCTGAACAACTGGATCCGCGCCAAGCACGGTTATTCGCTCGAAGATGAATGGGGCGGCAAGACCGAACGCAGCGACACTGCGGAAACCACGGCGCTGAAGGCGGAGAACCGCCAGCTGCATGACAAGCTCGATACCATGCAGGACCGCATGGTGGTGCTCGAAAAGATCGTCACCGACCGCGGCTATTCGCTGCATGATGAGATCGAAGCCCTGCGCGACAAGCGCACCGGCACCGACGCGGGCGTACCGCTGGATATGAAGCGCGGGGAGAAGGCATAATGGAATTCATCAACGAAACCACCGTGATCGTCGGTGTAGCCGCGCTTTCGCTGGCCTGGATTGCCAATACCTGGATCCGCGTCAAGAACGGCTACCCGCTCGAAAACAGCTGGGGCAAGTCGGTCTATCCCAAGAACGACCAGGCGGTCGAACGGGTGAAGCTGCTGACACAGGAAAATGCCGAACTGCGCGCCGAACTTGGCTCGCTCAAGGACCGGCTGGGTAATGTCGAACGCATCGTAACCGACAGCGGCTATCACCTCACGCATGAGATCGATCGCCTTCGCGACACGAAGGATGCCAACTGATGGACGGTGATCTTGCCCTCATCTTCGGGTTCATCCTCGCTATCGTGATGCTGGTGCTGCCCTTCGCCTATTTCATCAACCAGCGCGTGCAGGAGCACGAGGAACGCAAGCTGGAGCTCAAAGCGCGGGCGGAAGAAGCCAAGGCCGACCAACTGCGGTTCTCCAACGGGGACTACAGCAAGATGGAAGAGCGCGTCCGGGTGCTTGAACGCATCGCCACCGACAGCAACCATGCGCTGGCCTCGCAGATCGAGGAATTGCGCGACCTGCAGGAAATCGAAGACCGCACCACCCCGCGCGAGACGGCACAATGAGTTTCTGGACCGCCGTTGTCGTAATCGTCGCCATCAGCGCGATCGCCGGGGTTTTGCGGGACCGCTACAAGGCGATCGGCCGCGCCGAAAAGGCGCGGCAGGCCGAGCCCGAAGAGCGGATTTCCGCTGCGGAGAAGCGCGAGGTCGAGGAACTGCGCGAGAGGATCAAGGTGCTCGAGCGGATCGCCACCGACGGCAATTCGCTCGACGCAAGCGAAACCAAGAGGATTGCCGCCGAAATCGAAGCCCTGCGCGACCAGCGGGCGGATTGAGAACGGCAAGGTTCAAGGAGGACATGAGGTAATGTTCGAACCGACAATGATAATCGCCGGCGCTTCGCTGGTCGGCCTGACCATCGTCGCGGCAGCCCTGCTGCGGGCATGGTACGGGTGGCTGGCTCTCAAGCGCCAGGAGCTTGAACGGCACCACACCGGCACCGAAGAGCGCGAGACGGGATCGTCGGTCGGCGCGGCGCGGATCGAGCTGGCCGACCTCAAGGAACGCATCAAGAAGCTCGAAGCCATCGCCAGCGGGGTCGATTTGTGACCGTCGTGCGCACCGATGCCGCCCGCGCCGGAATCGGCCTCGGCACTGCCATCGCCGTGGCGATCAGCTGGAGCCTGCACCAGTCGATCGTCTGGGCGGTGATCCACGGGTTCTTCGGCTGGTTCTACGTCGCCTATTTCGCGCTTACCCGGCCTGGAGGGCTGACCGGCTGAGGCCGATGGACGCCCGCCGACCGGCCAGCTAAAGGCGCGCCATGCGCACACTTTCCGATATTGCCGAAGAATACACCTTCCTCGAGGGCGACGAACGCTATCGCCTGCTGATCGAACTGGGCCGCGAGCTCGAAGCCATGCCCGCCGCGCTCAAGACCGATGCCACGCTGGTACGCGGCTGTTCGGCGCAGGTCTGGGTCTATCCCACCGGCGAGGCAGGCCAGCTCCACTTCCTCGCCGACAGCAATGCGGCGATCACCAAGGGCATCGTCGCGCTGGTGATTGCTGCGGTGCAGGACAAGCCCGCGGATCAAGTCGCCACGATGGACGTCGCCGCCGCGCTTGGCCCGTTCGATCTCAAGAACCAGCTGTCGAGCAACCGCACGCAGGGCGTGCCCAACATGATTGCGCTGGTGAAGGAACATGCCGCGCGGATCGCGGCCGGTTGAGTTGAAGCGGCCGATCTACAAGGGCCTCGGCTTCCTGGCCGTCGGGCTTGGCGCCGTGGGCGCAGCGCTGCCGATCATGCCGACGGTGCCTTTCCTCCTGCTGGCGGTCTATTTCTTTGCCCGGTCGAGCCCCGAACTCGAACAGAAGATCCTCGATCATCCGCATTGGGGGCCGCACGTGAAGGACTGGCGCGAGCGCCGCGCGATCAGCCGTCGTTCGAAGACCATGGCGATCGGCGCGATGGCCACCGGCGCGGTCTTCACCTGGTATACGCTGGGCCACCCCTGGTACTGGATTTCAGTGGCGGTGCTGGTGATCTGCGGGAGCTGGATCGCCACGCGCAACGAATAGGCCGGCGGAACCGCGTGCGCCCCGACCCGTTGATGACCCGAACGACGGGAGGGACGACAAAAGGACATTCCCCATGGCAATTCTCATTCTTATCGCGACCATCCTGCTGCCCCCGCTCGGCGTCGCCGCCAAACACGGGCTCGGCAAGACCGCGCTGCTCAATCTGGTGCTGACGCTGCTGGGCTATATCCCCGGCCTGATCCACGGATTGTATGTAAACTACGCCAAGTAGACCGTTCGCCAGCTAGAATGGCATTCCCGAGGCCGGGACCGTTTCAGCGGTCTCGGCCTCTTGCGTTTCCGTGGCGCGTTCCTCGCGGTGCATTTCGAATGTCCCGTTCAGTTCCGCGAGGCTCCACATGCCGGTGACGGTCATGCCATCTCGCGACATCTGCCCGACGTAATCAACGGGGTTTTCGTACCCTTGTGGATGGTCGATATAAATCTTGGTGAAATCGACCGAACGTCCGCTGCGATGGCCCGATATCATGGCGCCGATGGTCGACATGGGGCGAAACAAATCCGGCTCGATCAGCTCCCCGCTAAACCTGCCACCGCTCTCGGCAATGCGTAGGCGGAAAGGTGTGACGGCCTCGCCGCCGGGATAGCTGTAACTGCCGTCCCAGTCGCCGGTGAGGTCACACGCGTCGACTATCGAATCAGGCCCCGGCGCTTTCGCGAACCACGGCGATCCCTGCTTCGCGCTGGCGCCTGAGATCGGCCTTGAGCTTGGCCGGATCGCGCGCGAGGAGGAAGCCGAAGCTGACCCCGCCTTCCTTGCCCACCGTCGCATGGTGCAGCTTGTGCGCCTGCACCAGTCGCTTGGCATAGCCCTGCTTGGGCACCCAGCGGAAATAGCGCTGGTGGACCAGCCCATCGTGCACCAGCGTGTAGATGATCCCGTAGAACAGGATGCCCAGCCCGATCCACGTTGCCGGCCACCACGCCGCCGCGCCCGCGACCAGCGGGCTGCCCCACGCGAACATCGAAATGCTCATCGCGGCGCCGACGATGGCGTAGAGATCATTCTTTTCGAGCAAATTGTCATGCGGCTCGTGGTGGTCGCGGTGCCACCCCCAGCCGAACCCATGCATGATGTATTTGTGGCTCGCCCAGGCGACCCATTCCATCGCGACGACGGTCGCGAACACGATCAGGGCGGGGACGAGGAAGTTCATGGCACCGATATAGGCGCTTCGCTGCGGCAGACAAAGCCCGCGGCGCGCCCTACTCGCCCGTTTGCGGTTCCTGCTTGCGCGGGAGGCCGAAGAAAGTCTCGGCAACTTCGCGGCTGATGCGCGCGGGCCGCAAGCTTTCGGCATCGATGCAACACCACATGCTCTGCACTTCGGCCAGCACGTCTTCGCCGCGGCGAATCACCGTATTGTAGAAACTGCGCGCGCCGGCGATCTTTTCGAGCACCGTTTCGGCAATCACATCATCATCGAGGAAGGCCGGACGGCGATAGGTGATTTCATGCTTGAGCGCGACCCACGCCTTGCTGGCGACCTCCTCGGCCGGGGCAAGTTTCTGCCAATGCGCGAGGACGGTATCCTGCACCCAGTTCAGGTAGCGCGCGTTGTTCACGTGCCCCATGAAATCGATATCGTCGGGCAGGACCTTGATCGGAAAGGTGAATGGCTTTGCTGACATTGATGTCAATAGAGCAGCAAAAGGTTAAGTTTGGAAGACTCTTGTTTTGCCATTTTGCCCCGCCGCCATTCCTGCCGCACATTCCGCCTCGATGGCCAGCAAACCGCGCACACTTTATGAGAAGATCTGGGACCAGCACGTTGTCGAACGGCGTGAGGACGGGACCTGCCTGATCTATATCGACCGGCACCTCGTGCATGAGGTCACCAGCCCGCAGGCGTTCGAAGCGCTGCGGCTGGCGGGCCGCACGGTGCGCCGCCCCGACCTGACGCTGGCGGTACCCGACCACAATCTGCCCACATCGCCGCGCGTAGCCGCCGATGGATCGCGCATCCCGATCGAGGATGCGCAAAGCGCCGCGCAGCTCGCGGCGCTGGAGCGCAATGCCCCGTCCTTCGGGATCGACTATATCGATGCCATCGCGCCCGCGCAGGGGATCGTCCATGTGGTCGGCCCCGAACAGGGCTTCTCGCTGCCGGGCGCAACCATCGTATGCGGCGACAGCCATACGGCGGCGCATGGCGGCGTCGGCGCGCTCGCTTTCGGTATCGGAACCAGCGAGGTCGAGCATGTGCTGGCAACGCAAACGCTCCAGTTGCGCCGATCCAAAGCGATGGAAATTCGCGTCGAAGGCCGGCTGGGTCCGGGCGTAACGCCCAAGGATTTGATCCTCCATATCATCGGCGTGATCGGCACTGCGGGCGGGACCGGTTATGTGATCGAATATCGCGGCGCAGTGTTCGAGGAGATGAGCGTCGAGGGCCGCCTGACGGTGTGCAACATGAGCATCGAGGGCGGCGCGCGCGCGGGCCTGATCGCGCCCGACGACACCGTGTTCGATTACCTGCGCGGCCGCCCCTACGCGCCGCAAGGCGAAGCCTGGGACCGTGCGGTCGCCTGGTGGCGGACGCTAAAGACCGATGACGGGGCCGAGTTCGACAAGAGCGTGGTGATCGACGCGGCTGCGATCGAACCGACGGTCAGCTGGGGGACCAGCCCCGAAGATGTCGTCCCCGTGGGCGGCACCGTCCCCTCGCCCGACAGTTACGCCGACCCGTCGAAACGCGAGGCGGCACGCAAGAGCCTCGAATATATGGGCCTCGAACCGGGTACTCCGATCGAGGATATCCCGGTCGAGAACATCTTTATCGGCAGCTGCACCAACAGCCGGATCGAGGATTTGCGCGCGGCGGCAAAGGTGCTTGAAGGCCGCACAAAGGCACCCAACGTGCGCTGGGCGATCGCCGTCCCGGGATCGGGGCTGGTCAAGCGGCAGGCCGAGGCCGAGGGACTCGACAAGATCTTCACCGATGCCGGATTCGAATGGCGCGAACCGGGATGTTCCGCCTGTCTGGCGATGAACCCCGACAAGGTCCCGCCGGGCGAACGCTGCGCCTCGACCAGCAATCGCAATTTCGTCGGCCGGCAGGGTCCGGGGTCGCGCACGCATCTCGTCAGCCCGGCGATGGCCGCCGCCGCCGCCGTTACCGGGCGGCTCGCCGATGTCCGCAAGCTCACCCCTTGCCAAGCAGCCGACGGCTGACCATTGAGAAGCGATGACCAAGAAGCTTTCCGGAAAAGCCGCCATTGCCGGGGCCATCGGCTCCGCCGCCGTCGCCGCTGCACTGCTGTATGCCAACAAGCGCAAAGAGAGGAAGCGGGGGCCCAAACAGCCCGGTCCGATTCCTTCGGGGGAAAATCCCGAAACAGATTGAGGTCGCGCGTCACAGGGGAGAGAGACATGTCGCCGAAATCAGCATTGCTGGCCATGGTGCTGGCGGGCATCGCCGCGCCGGCCATCGCGCAGGAGACCCCGGCGGTCGAACTGTGGCGGCTCGATTGCGGATCGATCGAACTGAGCGATACCGCACCTTTTTCCGACACCCATCTCTACGATGGCGAGCCCCGGATGCTGGCCGACAGCTGCTATCTCGTCCGCAATGGCGACCGCTATCTGCTGTGGGATGCCGGGCTGCCCGCCGCACTCAAGGGCACGAGCGCCAGCCAGTGGGTCTTCACTTCCCGCCTCGAAGTGACAATTGCCGAACAATTGGCGGACATCGGGCTGGCCCCGGCGGATATCACTTTCCTTGGCGTGAGCCATTACCATGACGACCACATCGGCCAGGCGGCCGCGTTTCCCGATGCCGAATTGCTGATCGGGAGCGGCGACGCGGCGGCGGTCACATCGGGCAAGATGGATGCCACGCGCGCGCAGCTTGCCCCGTGGCTGGGCGAAGGCGCGACCGGCAAGGTCACCCGTGTAGCGGGCGATCACGATGTCTTCGGCGATGGCTCGGTCAGCATCGTCGCCGCGCACGGTCATACGCCGGGGCACAAGGCGCTGGTGGTCAGGCTGCCGCGCATGGGCACCTATATGCTCACCGGCGACCTGTATCATTTCGAAGAGCAGATCGAGAACCGCGGCGTGCCCACATTCAACACCGACCGCGCCGATACGCTGGCCGCGATGCACCGCTTCGACCAGATGGCCGACACTCTCGATGCGACGATCGTGATCCAACACGATCCGCGTCACCTCGACCGCCTGCCCACCTTCCCCGAAAGCGCCAAGTAATGCGCGCGGTATCCACCATTGCGGGCCGCGCGATCCCGCTGGGGCTGAAGAATGTCGATACCGACGTCATCATCCCTGCGCACTGGCTCAAGACGGTCAGCCGCGAAGGGCTTGGCCAAGGCGCGTTCGAGACCATCCGCGCGACCCCCGGCAATCCTTTCGATGTGGAGGATTTCGCGCAGGCGCCGATCCTCATCGCGGGCGACAATTTCGGCTGCGGGTCGAGCCGCGAACACGCCGCATGGGCGATGCTCGACATGGGGCTAAACGCGGTGATCGCGCCCAGCTTTTCGGACATTTTCGCGGGCAATGCCTTCAAGAACGGCATCCTCGCGGTGGAATTGCCGCAGGAGCAGGTCGATCGGCTGCTCGAAGTCGCGCAGGATCACCCGATCACCATCGATCTGGAAAACCAGGTCGTCACCACCGAATTCCAGGATCGGTTCACTTTCGAGATTGACCCGTTCCGCAAGCGCTGCCTGCTCGAGGGGCTCGACGAGATCGGGCTGACGCTCGGCAGCGCCGGCGAAATCACCAAACACGAACAGATGCGCGAGGGCGCCATGCCCTGGCTCGATAAACCGCATAGGAGAGATGCAGCGTGAAAGCAGTCCTTTCGAAGGAAGTCGGCGGACCCGAAACCCTCGTCGTCGAGGATATCGCCGAACCCACCGCCAGCAAGGGCGAGGTGCTGGTCAAGGTCGCAGCCTGCGCGATCAATTTCCCCGACACGCTGATCATCCGCGACATGTACCAATTCAAGCCGCCCCGCCCGTTTGCGCCCGGTGGCGAGATCTCGGGCACGATCGAAGCACTGGGCGAAGGCGTCACCGGCTTTGCCGTCGGTGACCGCGTGATGTGCGGCGTCGGCAATGGCGGGCTGCAGGAAAAGGTCGCGGTGGCGGCGGAGCGCCTGTTCAAGGTCCCCGAGGGGATCGATCTCGTAAAAGCCAGCGCGCTGCTGATGACCTATGGCACGACCATTCACGGCCTGAAGGATCGCGGCGACATCAAGGAGGGCGAAACCGTCCTCGTGCTGGGCGCCGCGGGCGGTGTCGGCCTGTCGGCAGTCGAACTGGCCAAGGCCTATGGCTGCCGCGTCGTCGCGGCGGTGTCGACCGAGGAAAAAGGCGAAGTCGCCAAACAGCATGGCGCCGACGAAGTAGTGATTTATCCGCGCGCGCCGTTCGACAAGGATACCTCCAAGCAACTGGCGAGCGACTTCAAGGCCGCGGTCGGCCCTGAAGGCGCGAATATCGTCTATGACATCGTCGGCGGCGATTATTCCGAACCTGCACTGCGCGCGATCGCCTGGGAAGGCCGCTTCCTCGTGATTGGCTTCCCCGCGGGGATCGCCAAGATGCCGCTCAACCTCACCCTGCTCAAAAGCTGCGACATCCGCGGCGTGTTCTGGGGCGCCTTCACCGCGCGCGAGCCCGAGCGCAACCAGCGCAATATCGAGGAACTGTTCGACCTGTGGCAAGCGGGCAAGATCAATCCGCTGGTCAGCGAGACCTATCCGATCGAACGCGCGCATGAGGCCATTGCCAAGCTCGAAAATCGCGGCGCGATCGGCAAGCTCGTCGTGACGATGGAATAACCGCCCTTGCGAGGTGGGGGGGCCGCGCCTATTCCGGCCCCCGAGATTCCATCCCGAGAGGACCATCATGACCGATTTCAAGGATCGCGAACGCGGCGAGGAAGCCAAGTTCGCCTTCGACGAGGAAAACGCCTTCAAGATCGCCGCCCGCCGCAACCGTCTGGTCGGCGAATGGGCTGCGGGCCTGATGGGTCTGACCGACGAAGAAACCGACGCCTACAAGAAGGCCGTCGTGCAGGCCGATTTCGAAGAAGCCGGCGATGAAGACGTGATTCGCAAGCTGCTGGGCGACCTCACCGCTGCCGAATGCGATGTCAGCGAAGCCGATATCCGGACCAAGCTGGAAGAGTGCGCCGTCGAGGCTCGCCGCCAGTTCATGTCCGACGGGGCCTGAACCCATGCCGATGGCCGCTGCAGACATCGTCGCACTGATCGAGGAAGCGCTGCCCGGCGCACAGGTAGAGATGCGCGACCTTGCGGGCGACAACGACCATTGGGCGGCCAAGGTGACTGCGCCGCAGTTTACCGGGCTGACGCGGGTCAAGCAGCACAAGCTGGTTTACGACGCGTTGGGCGGGCGCATGGGCGGCGAACTGCACGCCTTGCAACTGACCACGCAAGCCCCCACCTGATTCTCCGCAACTCGAATTCATACAAAGGACGGACCCATGTCCGATACCAATCAGCGCATCGCCGACATCGTCGGCGGCAAAGACGTCGTCCTGTTCATGAAGGGCACCCCGCTGTTCCCGCAATGCGGCTTTTCGAGCCGTGCGGTAGCGATCCTCGACCATTGCGGTGTGGCCTATGACAGCGTCGATGTGTTGCAGGACATGGAAGTCCGCCAGGGCATCAAGGCCTATTCCGACTGGCCGACCATCCCCCAGCTTTACGTCAAGGGCGAGTTCGTCGGCGGCAGCGACATCATGATGGAGATGTTCGAGGCTGGCGAATTGCAGCAGATGATGGATGCGAAAGCCGTGGCCAAGGCCGAAGGCTGAAGCGCAGCGGGCGCGTCCTTTGAGGACCGCGCCTGCAGTTACCGGCTCCAGAACGGGTAAGGCCCGCCCGGTGGGACTACCGGGCGAGCCTTTCGTTCGTTCTGAGGGTACCGGGTGTGGAGACCTTGGGTTGGCACCCCGTGAAGACTTGAACGGGACACGGAAATGTATGCATGCCCCGTGCCAAACCGGCCCGAGTGCGGATTTCCGCCCTTCCAAATGGTAAACGCGATTTTCGCCGCATTGCTTAGTGTAAAGTTCTCCGACAGCCGCCGTTTACCTTTGCGCTTGGCAAGCAGCGCGGCCCCCGCCACAACAGGCGCATGAGCGAGCACACCGATACCGGGGCCAATGGTATCCCCGCCGCAACCGTCGTCATCTTCCGCAATGCGCCGCAGGGTGGCCCACCGGAAATCCTGATGACCATCCGTTCGCGCGAGATGGTCTTTGCGGGCGGTATGGCGGTCTTTCCGGGTGGCCGGGTCGACCCGGCCGATTTCGATCTGGGCGCCAGCATGGGCGGCCCGCTGGATCCCGACGAGGCCGCGCACCAGGTCGCGGTGGTTCGCGAAACGCTCGAGGAAACCGGGCTGGCCATCGGCCTGACGGGAGAGATCGATGCGGCAAAGGCGCGTGCGGCCCGCAACTTCTTGCAGGAAACCGGCGAACTTGCGCCGGTCCTCGACCATTTCGGCTGGGAGCTCGATCTCGACCAGCTGGTTCCCTTCGCCCGCTGGTTCCCCAAGAACGAACGTATCCCGCGCGTATTCGACACGCGCTTCTACCTCGCCAACCTCGGCACCGGCGCGGTCGAGATCGAGGCGGATTTGTCGGAAAACACGCATCTGTTCTGGACCAGTGCGCAGGGCGCGCTCGATGCCGCCGAGCGCGGCGAAATCAAGGTGATCTTCCCCACCCGCCGCAATCTCGAGCGGCTCGCGCTGTTCGGCAGCTTCGCCGAAGCCTCGGCGCAGGCACAGGCCATCCCGGTGCGCACGATCACCCCCTTCATCGGCGAGAAGGACGGCACCTCCTGGCTGAATATCGGCGAGGAGTTCGGCTATCCCGTCACCGCCGAACCGATGGACAAGGTCGCGCGCGGATAGCGGGAGCGACTGACGCGGACCGTCTTCCGGCCGCCCTGCCTCGACTATTCAAGCCCGCGATCGAGCTTGGCCCGACGGCAAGATGTCAGTCCTGCGCCCTAGCTACGTTCTCCGCGGAAGACGACACTACCGGATCGCCAACACCCGGCGATCCGCCACCGCTCCTATTGCTTTACGCTGTATGGGGCAGCCAATCCGCAATTTTAAAGAAGCTGGCCTCGGTTTACTGACTATTACTTGTCACCCACTCACACCAGGTCGTTGTCGGTCTGGGCATGCGCTTCTGATTGCGGGAGGGAGGGGCTTGTCCCTCCCTCCTCGTTTGCTGGGTTGGTAGTCGGGGTTTGGGCGGCGGAACACATCTTCCACGCTAAATTGGCGCGCCCGGCAGGACTCGAACCTGCAACTCCAAGCTTAGAAGGCTCGTGCTCTATCCAGTTGAACTACGGGCGCGCTTGGGAGGTCCCATAACGCGCCTTTCGCGGCTGGCCAATCGGCACTATTCGTGTTTGTGATGGAAAACGCCCCGCCGAGCCCGCCCGCACCGCAGTTCCGCTATTACGACCTGGTGATGGCGGCCTTCGTCACCATCCTGCTGCTGTCGAACCTGATTGGCGCGTCCAAGCCGAGCTATGTCACGCTGCCGTGGATCGGCGAATGGTCGTTTGGCGCGGGTGTCCTGTTCTTTCCCGTCAGCTACATCATCGGCGACATCCTGACCGAGGTCTATGGTTATGCCCGCGCGCGGCGGGTGATCTGGACCGGCTTTGCCGCGCTCTTGTTCATGGCCTTCATGGCCTGGGTGGTGGTGCGATTGCCGCCCGCGGCGGGCTGGCCCGGACAGGAATCCTATGAATTCGTGTTCGGCAATTCGTGGCGCATCGTGCTGGCATCGATGGTCGCCTTCTGGGTCGGCGAATTCGCCAATAGCTATGTGCTGGCCAAGATGAAGGTCTGGAGCAAGGGGCGCCATCTGTGGATGCGCACGATCGGGTCGACCGTGGTCGGCCAGGGGCTCGACAGCCTGATCTTCTACCCGCTGGCCTTCTGGGGCCTGGCTGGTTGGCCGGTCGAATTGCTGTGGCAGGTCGTGCTGTCGCAATGGGCGATCAAGACGCTGTGGGAAGCCTTGCTGACGCCGGTGACCTATGTTGCGGTCGGGGCGCTCAAGCGCGCCGAGCAGGTCGAGGTCTTCGATACCGAAACCGATTTCTCTCCCTTCGCCTCCGCCGGGCGCTGAGCCATGTGAAAAGGGGCGACCCGCAGGCCGCCCCTCCCTCCCCCATGGAGCTTGTGGGTTCTAGAACTTCGCGCCCACCGCGATGCCGTAGCGCCGCGGATCGAGGGTGAAGATATTTGTGAAATTGCCCGACGAGGCATCGGTGACATAAAGGCCCGTCACCGAGTCGCTGTCGAAGATGTTCTGAACAAAACCGCGCACGAACCAGCGATTGTCGTTCCCGTTGAGCGTGATCGAGGCGTTCGCCTGGACGAAAGGTTCGATCCGGTTGACGTTGCCGTTGAACACATTGCCGTATTGTTCGCCCGTATAGGCAAGGTCGAACCGCGGAACGAGCGACATGCCATTATCGAAGTCGGCAGTGTACTGCACGCCCACCGAAGCCTTGTATTCGGGTGCCTGCGGCAGGCGATTGCCCTTCAGATTGACCTCCACGCCCGGGCTCAGCACGTTAATCGGGCCGAGCGGTGCGAAAGCCGGGTTGGCAGTCTGATCGTCGAGCACGCTGCAGATGCTGAACGCGCCGGTCGAGGCAATCCTCCCGTCGGCTGGGAAGGCGGTCGGGCCCTGCAGTCCCAGTCCGGCGTTCACCGCCCCGACGAAGGCATTGGCCCCCGCGCCGGTCACCGCACAGAGCGAGCCATTCGACAGGTCCTTGATGATCACGGCATCGGGATCGCCGCCGCCCGGATCGCGCGGATTGCTGAACAACTGGTCGCCCGCCACCTTCGCATTGAGGTAGCTGACGTTCATGTTGATCATCCAGTTGTAGCTGGGCCGCAAGATGGTCTCCAGCTCGACGCCCCAGATATTGGCATCGATCGTATCGTTGACCGAGGTCCGAGCAACGATGCGGCTAAGCTGCAAGCCCTTGTACTTGTAGTAAAACCCCGTGAGGTTCACCTGAGCCGCGCCGTTCAGGAAAATGTTCTTCGAACCAATTTCGAAAGCGTCGATCTTCTCGGAACCGAAGTTTTCGGAAACCGCGAAAACCGGTGACAGCGGCGGGTTGATCCCGCCCGACTTGTACCCGCGCGAATAGGAGAAATAGAGGTTGTTGTCGGGCGAGATCGCGAAGTCGAGGACCGCGCGCCCAGTGATGGCGTCGAAACTGACTTCGCGTTCCTGCAGCAGCTGGTTCCCCGGCGTCGCGGCGTCCGCATCGAAGCTTCCGACGAATGGGGAGGTGAACGGTTCGTCATTCCCGAAGGGGTTGAGGAAACTTGCGTAGGTCGTCCGCGCGGCAACGCTCTTGCTGTCGTCATTGTAGCGGATGCCGCCCGTGAACTGGAGCCGGTCGGTAATGTCGACATAGACTTCGCCGAAGATACCGAAGCTTTCCAGTTTGAAGTCGGTCGTGTTGTTCCGGTACATCGACGTAGCGAGATAGGATGGCGGTGCCCCTGCCCCGAATGCCGAGAATGTCCCGAGGATCGCGCTGGCATAGTCCAGCCCGAAGTTGTTAACGTAATAGCTGTTCTCGGCGACTTCGGATTCGGCGTAGATACCGCCGACCAGGAAATTGAACGGCCCGTCGAAATCGCTGGAGAGGATCGCCTCGCCCGACCACGAGGTCTGCTCCTGGCTCGACCGGTCGAAGGCCAGCGGAACATCGGCGCAGATCGAATTACCCTCGAACGCACCCAGATTGCCCGCATCATTATCCGATGTGCACAGCACGCCATTGGGCCCGTCGGGGATTAGCGCGTCGACGATCGGCGCGAAATAGGCGCTCGATCCCGGAACAAAGGGCTGAGCCGGTACGCCCGTGGGAATTCCGTTCGCCCCGAAGAAAGCCAGCGTGTTCAGGGCGCCGGCATAGCCGCTGCGGTCGAGGATGCCGAGGTTGTAGTCCTGGCGGGAATCGACAGAGGTTTCCTGGTAGATCCCCGTAAGCGACAGGTTCATGGGCCCGATCCGTTGGTCGAGATGGGCCTGCAACTGCAATTCATCCGCGAAATATTCGGGTGTGAACGCGGTGTTGACCGTGCGCACGTCGTTGGGTTCGTCGAAATTTGCATAACCGTCGGGTCCGTAGACGCTGCCCAGGGCCAGCGCTTCCGGGATGCCCTGGATACGGAACAGCTCTACCGAAGACAGGACCGTACCCAGCGTCGAATTGGCATTGGTGCTGTCGAAATCGCGGCGGTTGTTGAGACAACCCAGCACGCCGGTTGGATCGCGCTGGCAGGCCTGCTTCTGGATCCGCAACCGGTCATCGTTCTCGCGGAAGTAGAATGCCATGAGGTCGAGCGTGGTGTCAGCGGTGGGTTCGAAGCGCAGCGAACCGCGCACCGCGTACATATCGCGCCCGTCGATATCGGTGTTGTCGTAGAGGTTTTCGGTGAAGCCGTCGCGGTTGAGGTAGAAGCCGGCCGCGCGGAAGGCCAGCGTGTCGCCGAGCGGCACGTTCACCATGCCCTTGGCCTTGATGCTGTTGTAATTGCCGTATTCGAATTCGGCAGCGGCCCCGAAGGTGCCCAGTTCGGGCTTGGCGGTCACCACATTGACCACGCCCGAAGTCGCATTGCGACCGAATAGCGTGCCCTGCGGTCCGCGCAGCACTTCGACGCGCTCAAGATCGAAGTATTCGGTTTCGAACAGGCGCGTGCCGAACAGCGGCGAACCGTTGGTATGGATCGCAGTCGCGCTATCGCAAGTCACGCCCACGCAAAGGTCGCCGATCCCGCGGATCGTGAAGCTCGCACTGGTGAAATTGCTCTTGGTGAAGGAGACGTTGGGCAGCGTCAGCTGGAGATCGCTGGCGTTCTCGATCTGCTGTGCTTCGAGCGCCTCGGCATCGAAGGCGCTGACCGCGATTGGCACTTCCTGCAGCGACTGGTTCTGGCGCTGCGCGGTAACGATGATGACATTATTGCTGAACCGCGGATCTTCGAGATCATCACCGGTTGCATCCTGCGCGAACGCCGGAAACGAAATAGCGCTCGCGCAAATACCCGCGAGCAGGGAAGCCCGTACCCTCATTAACCCTCTCCTCTCGATGTGGCCGTCTTTGCGGCCTACGGTGCTATTGCTATCACACATTCGTATGCACGCAAGCGCCGGCGCATTATTATTGCGCAAAACAGGCGCAAGTTTTGGCAAGTGTTATGTGAAGGGCGCCTTCCGATGCGCAGCTGACGCTACGGCATGGTCGCGTTTTTCCGGTGGGCGCGGTTTTACCGCACTCAGACCAGCGTGTGGCTTTCGGCGATCTGAGCGATCCCGCGCTTGCCCGATCCGTCGCGTCCAAGCTGGACGAGAACGTCGATCACGCTGGCGGCATAGGCGATGGTATCGGTCCGGGTGAGACCGATTCCCGTCTGCATGACCATCAGCGAAAGCTGTTCGAGCGCACCGCGCAGCGAATTGGCATGGATGGTCGAGAAGCTGCCCGGGTGCCCGGTGTTGATCGCGCGCAGGAAACTGACGCTTTCCGCACCGCGCAATTCGCCCAGTACGATGCGGTCGGGGCGCAGCCGCAGCGCCGCCTGCAGCAATTCGTTCGCGGTCACCTTGGCTTCGCCCAATTCGCCCTTCACCGCGACCAGACCGACCCCGTTTTCGCCGGGCAGCCTGAGCTCGGGCGTGTCCTCGACCAGCACCACGCGTTCGTGGCGCGGGATTTCGCCGAGCATGGCGTTGAGAAAGGTGGTCTTGCCGGTGCTGGTGCCGCCCGACACGAGGATCGTGCGGCGCTGGCGGATCGCTTCGCGCAGGAAGGCCACCGGTTCGGCCTGCGCATCGGGCATGGTGCCCTGCTCCGGCGGGGCCAGCGGGCCGGTGTCATAGGCGTCGAGCGGCAGGTCGAGCCGGCGGTGGCGGCGGATTGCCATCGCCCAATGCTTGCGCGCCG
The DNA here is from genome assembly GCF_025736935.1 of Qipengyuania sp. SS22. Taxonomy (NCBI): domain Bacteria; kingdom Pseudomonadati; phylum Pseudomonadota; class Alphaproteobacteria; order Sphingomonadales; family Erythrobacteraceae; genus Qipengyuania; species Qipengyuania sp. SS22. The sequence goes on from NZ_CP107048.1 coordinate 1,589,999, forward strand.
CGGGCGGGCCGCAGAACTGTACGCGCGCGCCGCCGGGCAGCGTCGCGCCGAGCAGCGGATGTTCGCGGTTGATGCCCTGGTGGCTGACCCGCGCGACCTGCTCGGCCAGGCGCTGGATCAGCCGGTCGTCGATGTCGGGACGGATGATCTTCTGCATCCCGCCGGCGGCAGCATCCTCGACCCACACCTCGCCCGGCTGGTTGACGAGAATTTCGGTTACCGTGTCGCGTTCGAGCCATTCGCGGAACGGCGCCAGATAGGCATCGAGATAGACGCTGCGTTCGCCATGCAGGTCCACGCCCGGCGCGTGGGCTTCCGGATTGTCGTCCGGATTGAAGGGGTGGATATCGGCGCTCACGACTGGATGGGCTCAGCTGACCGAGGTGAAGTCCAGATCGCGCGCGGTGAAGATGCGGATCGGTTCACCCTGCCGCACCCGCACCGTCGGGCCGCGCTGACCGTCCTGCTGGGCCGCGGTGGCGGCAGCCGAGGAACTGGCCCCGCCGATGAGCACGCCAGCCGCGCCGCCCGTGGCGAGCGAACCGACGCCGCCGACGACCGACAGCAGCAGGGCCGAACCGAAACGCTTGAAGAAACCATCGCCCGAGACCTTGCCCGCAAGTCCGGTGGTGCCGTCGAAGCCGATCGCGGGCGATGCAAGATTGACCGAGGCGCCATCGGGCCGGATCAGCCGCGTCCAGATGACATAGGCGCGCTTCTGGCCATTCTGCAGGCCCGACTGGTACTGGCCGATCAGCCGCGATGAGCGCGGGACCAGCACCTTGGTCCCGTCGAAGCTACGCACGTCCTGGCTCACCACCGCGCGGACATAGCCCGGGACATTGGTGTCGATCGCGGTTTCGAGGATCGCGGGGATCAGCGTGCCCTGCGTGACCGTGGTCGCGGGATTGACCATCGCCCTCGCCTGCGCGGGCGAGCCGCCGACACCGCCGATGCGGCTGGCGAAATCGCTCGCGGCATTGCCGGTCGCACCTGCGGCCTCGCCAGCGGCGCTCGCTTCGCCCAGCGCCAGCGTCGCGGGCGCGCTGCCCGCATCGTAGACGACGGTTGGATTGGCGTAGGGATTGGCGGCAAGCCCGGGCTGCGGCTGCGCTGCAAGAACCGGCTGCGGGGCGGGATCGGGCCGCGGCGCCTGCGCCGCGGCCCGCGCCGGGGGCGGCGTCACCGCTGCGGGGGTCGCCACCGGAGCGGCTTCGATCGGCGTCTGCTGGCCGCCGATGCCTTCAGGAGGCGCGACGCGCGCGGAGTTCATGCTCCACAAAGTGACCAGACCGAGGCCGGCGACGACCGCGATCCCCGCGGCGAGGCCGAGCGCATCGGACTTGCCCGCGGGTCGTGCCACCGCGGGGAAGGCGTTGCGCTGGGCGAGGTCGATGACGTCCGCATCCGCACCCTCGCGCGGGTCGAAATCGTTGGCGATCCCGCTGTCGCCCGGCTTTTTCTCGGGCAATCGCATGGCAAGACGCATCGTTTACCTCCCCTTCGAGGCGAGAGCGGGATTGCCGCTCGCACTGGCAGCGGGCCGTTCGGGCCCGGTGTTGATCAATTGGGCGCTGTCTTCGCCCGAGCGCAGGACGATCGTGCGCGGCACTCCGTCGACGACGATCGTATCGCCGCGAACGGTGAAATTGACCGGGCCTTCGACGCCCTGGCTATTGGTCACGAGGATTGCAGGCACATCCTTGCCGCTTGGCCAGGTAAGGAAGGTCGCAGTGCCATCGTCATAGGTGTTTTCGGGCAGCAGTTCGGGATCGCCCGAGGCATTCCACGCAAAGTTGAGATCCGCCGGATCGACGACCGCATAGGGATCGCGCGCAGCCTGCCGTTCGACCGCATTGGGGGCCATCTGTACCGGTTCTTCCACCGGCTCGTCGGGATAGGCGAAGCGCATCAGGTAAAGCGGCTTGGCACCGGGGCTGGCGACAAGATCGAACAGATAGGTCCGCTTGCTGGTGACGACCGTGAGATTGGTCATGGCGCGCGGCTCGAGCGGTTTGACGAACAGGATATTGGCACGCTTGTTGGGCGTGACCTGCCAGGTCGAGCTGTCGCCGATGGCTACGTTCTCGATCACCTCGTCATCGCCAAACATGATGCTCGCCTGCACCGCGACGCGGCCGTCAATGCGGACCACTTTGGCCTCGTCATACAGCACCTCGACGAGGCGCGAATCCTGCGCGCTTGCCGGCACGGCCAGCAAAGCGAAAGCGAGCGCGGGAATGAGCGCGCGGGTCATGCATGTTTCTCCATTGAACGGTCGAGCGCCTTGGGCGTCGCGGACTTGAACCGGCTGCCGATGCCGGAGCCGCGGACGCGGGCCTTGCTATTGGATGATTGCTGGGCGGAAGCGGGCGAGGTGGCGTAAACCTTCACCGTGCGCGATCCGCCGCCACCGCCCGCACCGCCGCCATCGTTGGCGGCATAGGCAGTCGGGACCGCCGATACGTCGATCCTGCGCGCCTGCGAACTGGCCTGGTTGGCCGCCTGTACCTGCGCCAGTGTGGGGGCGCTTGCCACCTGCTGCGGCACCGGTGCGGGGGAGGATTTTTCATCCCGATCGGGGACCAGCCCGAACACCGACCACCCGGCGACCATCGCGCCCGCCACCTTGAGCACCAGCACCATCAGCGCGACATGCACCGCGCCGATCATGAAGAAGGCCATGGCCGCCTGCGGGTCGATCTGGCCCGGGGCAGCGGTCAGCGCGCCGAGGATCGGCACTGCGAGTTCGAGCATCACGCTGCCGCCGAGCACGGCGAACAGCGGCGCCAGCGCGCATAGGGTCAATCCCTTGACCCAGCCGGTGAACAGGCCGCGGGTCCCGTTGAACAGCGCCAGCACGACGAAGAGCGGGCCCAGCGCGATCAACACGCCAAGCGCGATCTTGGTAGTGACCAGCAGGCCGACGGTGCCAAGCATGAACAGCAACGCGCCGAACCACATCATGCCTTCGGGCGAGAAAGTGGAAATGTCCTGCGCCCCGGCGCTGGCTTCCTGGATGGCAATGAAGACCACGTCGATCTTCTGCGCGAACGTGTCGGTCGCCGAACCCTGCGCGCCTGTCAGCACGCCCGCAAGATAATCGGGGGTAGCGACGGCGAGGTTCCAGACCACGCTCTGATAGGCGATCCAGCTGGTCGCGAAGGTCAGCACGAGGCCCAGCGTCATCATCCGCGGGACAAGGCTGCGGATGCCGATATTGGTCCGCCCGGTCAGCAGCGCAAAGGCGAACAGGGCAATGAACAGCGTGAGGACAAGCGTCAGCACCGTGCCGAGCGAACCGCCCGGTGCGAACAGCCGGCCGAAGGCGGCGGCGCTGGTCTCGCCCGCAATACAGTCCACCCCGCGCAGTGCGGCGGCGACGCCATTGCCGACTTCGGCGGCGACACGGTCGCAGGTCGCGCTCATTCGGCGGCGAGGCCGAGGGCTTCGACCCCAGCCCCCCCTTCGTCATTCGCCCCGCCCGGCCATTTGGTACCGGTAAGCGCGGGGAACCATTCGCTTGGCGCATCGCCCAGCGCTTCGCGCAGCAGGTCGAGCCGGCGAACCGAACTTTCGCGGCCCGAGAGCAGCGTCAGCACTTCGGGTGCGCCCGACAGGTCGAGGCGTACGACGACGCTCGCATCGGGCTGGCGCACGAGGAAGCAGCGGCTGTGCGCGGGCAGCGTGCGGATCAGCGCGAGCTCGTGCTCGGTCAGGCCGAAGCCGTCGCAATAATCCTCGGGCCGCGCGCGGCTGTTCGGCATGAACACCATGGTCGCGGTCTGCTCGACCAATGCGGTCGAAATGCGGCTTTCGAGTGCATCGCGCGCGCTTTGCGTGGCGAAACCGACCAGCGCGTTGCGCTTGCGCAACGTCTTGAGCCAATCGCGGATGCGCGCGGCGAAGACCTCGTCGTCGAGCGCTTTCCATCCCTCGTCGATCAGGATCATCGTCGGCTTGCCGTCGAGCCGTTCCTCGATCCGGTGGAACAGATACATCATCGTCGGCGTGCGCAGCCTCGGGTTCTCGAGCAGTGCGGTCATGTCGAAACCGAGTACCCGCGCACTCAGGTCGAGCCGGTCCTCGGCATTGTCGAACATCCAGGCATGCTCGCCCTCACCGATCCACGCGCCAAGCCGATCGGCCAGATCACCCGGCTGCGGACGGCGGGTGCCCGAGAGCAGTTCCTTGAAATGCCGCAGGCGGCGCAGGCTGGCATCATTGGCATAGGCCGCATCGACCGCGCCCGCGATGGCCTGTTCTTCCTCGGGGCCCTCGGCCTTGAGCAGGACGCCCAGCCAGTCGCGCAGGAATGCCTTGTTGGCCGCCGTATCGGGCAGTGCGAGCGGGTTGAACCCGGTCGGCTCGCCCGCGCGGATCGAATCGTAGCGCCCGCCGATCCCGCGGACGAACAGTTCCGCGCCGCGATCCTTGTCGAACAGGATCGTGCGCGGGCTGAATTTCTGCGCCTGCGCGGCAAGGAAGTTCATCACCACGGTCTTGCCCGAGCCGCTTGGCCCGATGACCGAGAAATTGCCCAGATCGCCATGGTGGAAATTGAAGAAGAACGGGGTCGCGCTGGTGGTTTCCAGCAACGTCACCGCTTCGCCCCAGTGATTGCCCTGCGCCTGGCCCAGCGCAAAACCGTGCAGGCTGCCGAAGCTGGCCATGTTGGCGCTCGAGATCAGCGCGCGGCGGACGAGGTAGCCCTCATTGCCGGGGAACTGGCCCCAGAAGGCGGGTTCGACATTGGTATCCTCGCGCACCGCGATCGCGCCGGTATCGGCCAGCGCGGCGGAGCAGGCGGCCATGGCATCGTCGAGGAGGCCAAGCTGGCGTTCCTTGACCATCACGGTGAGGTGGTGGTCGCCGAAGCCGACCGCGCCATTGCCCAGCGCGTCGCGCGCGGCCATCATGTCGGCGCGCTCGGCGGCGGCTTCCTCATCGGCGCTCTTGAGGCGGCGGATCGCCAGATCCATCCGTTCGCGTGCGGTCTGCCGTTCGGTCGGGGCATAGCTTTCGCTCACCACCATTTCGAAGGGCAGCCGCAGCAGGCTGTCGAGCAGGCCGGGCGAGGTTGCTTCGGGATAGTCCTTGAGGCCGAGCACGGCTGCGAAATCGGGCGAGCCCGAACCGCGCATCTCGATCGCGTCGAGCCCGAAGCTGACCCGGCGATAGGGCAGCATATGGCCGATATCGACATCGTCAGCGGGCTTGCGCACGGGGCGCATCTCGCCGTTGTAAAGCGCGCTCAGCAATTCGAGCATTTCGGAATTGGTATGACCCTGCGGCCCGACATAATCGGCCAGCGGGGTTGCGCCATAGGCGGTCAGCGCGGCGACCAGCCCCTGCGAGGCGGCGCGCAGGCTGCGCAGGTCCTTGGGGTCGGGTTCGAGCCGTTCGCCGTCCTTGCGGCGCAATTTCTTGGCGACCCGCTCGACCAGCCCCGCCTTGCCGCGCGCGGGCCGCCGGATCAGCGTGATAAACTGGTCGTTGACGAACAGCTGGCCCGAGCCGAGCCGTTCGCGCCAGCGCTCATCGATATGGCGGCTGATCGGATCGGGAAATTCGGCTTCCAGATCGACCGAGACGCGGCGGCGGATCACGTGATGATACAGGACGAAGCGCGCATCGAGCGTCGAGCGCAGCACCACTTCGCGCGTGGCGGCATGCGCGTTGAGCGCTTCGCTGTCCTCGGTTTCGAACAACAGGCCGGGGACCTGGATCGCGGTCATCACCGATCCGTCACGCAGCAGCAGCGTGCTCTCGTCGATCAGGCGCAGATAGGGCAGACGGTCGCCCGCGCGCGCTTCTTTCGCGCTCCACGCGGCCGCGCCCTTCCATTTGGCGTTATGCGGCATAGGAATTGCACCCCCAGCGCTTGTAGTTCTTCACCCGTGGGCATTTCGACACCTTGGTGATCCACAGGTCGAAGATGCGCGGCTCGCGCAGGCAGGCGAAATAGCCGACCCCGTGCATCACGGCGAAAACCAGCAGCGCCAGCCAGCTGCCGGTGATCAGGAAGGCTTCTGTCGTCACCATCCCGTTGATGATGAAATAGTTATATGTCACCCCCGCGAACATCTGCGGGCGCGTCAGCGCTCGGTGGACGGGATGGCGGACAAGCGCGGTCATTTACGCAGCGACCCCTTGAATACCGGCCACGATACTCGCTGCGCCGAACAGGATGAACACGCCGATGATGACAGTCGCGCCAAAGCGCCAGTTGAGGCGTCCGGTCAGCATCATGAAGCCGACGGCGGCCACGGCCATTACCGCGACCGCAGTCGCGACATTGCCCAGCAGCGTGCCCTGGAGCCAGCCGAGCGCGGCGACGATCGGACCCGAACCGGCCGGATCGGCGGCCTGCGCGAAAGCGGCGCTGGGGGTCATCAGGGCGGCAAGGACTGCCGGCAGGGTAAGCTTGCGACTCAAGTATCTACTCCCGTGAATGGTCCGAAAGGCGCCCCATGATGGCCGCCACGTAAAGTTGCGTTTCGCGAATGCGCGGAATGCCCCCCGCGCGGATAACGCGGCCCGGGCCGGCGTTGTAGGCGGCCAGCGCCTTCTCGAGATCGCCATCGAAACGGTCGAGCTGTTCGCGCAGATAGCGTGCCCCGCCCTCGAGATTGGCGGAGGGATCGTCGGGATCGACGCCGAGGTCGCGCGCGGTGCCGGGCATCAGCTGCGCCAGGCCGCGCGCGCCGACCGGCGAAACCGCATTCGCGCGCCAGCGGCTTTCCTGCCATACCAACGCCTCGATCAGCGTCGGGCTGAGATCGAACCGTGCGGCGAGTTCGGCCACCTTGGCCTGGTAGTTGGCGGGGACGAGACGCGCATGCTCGCCGGGATCGGCAATCGCGATGTCGGGCACGAAAATTTCCGCGGGTACTTCGGCCACCGGCACGGCAAACCCCGGCTCGACCGGGGCAGCAGCCGGCCCAGCGTCACCGCCGGCAATCCAGCGCGCGCCGTCGGTATCGATCTCCATAACATCCGCTTTCGCTTCGAAAGCGGTAAGCGCGGCGCAGGACAATCCCATCACCAGCGCCAAGCGTGCCAGAATCATTGCACCCTCCGTCCGGCCCCATTGGGCATACTACATGACAGGCGGGTGACAGAAAGCCGAATATCGCGGGAAAGTATTGCACCGGAATATGAAAAGGCCCGCCTCCCGGTAAGGAGACGAGCCCAATAGTGCGGCGATCTCGCGAAGATCTACCGGAGCGACAAGGCGTAATACCGGGCGAATTCGCCCTGATCGAGCATGGCCAGCGCCTTGCGGGCGAGGCGGCGCGAATCCACCCATTCACCGGCAGCGGTTTCGAGCTCGACACTGTCGCGCGCGCCCGCAGCGGCTTCGAATTCGGTCCGCGCCGCATCATAGTCGCCCATGCGCGCGAGCGCGATTCCGTGATTGATCAGACAGGCCGGATCGGCCTCGGCTAGCTTGTCGCAGTTTTCAATCGCCTCGCGGGCGGCGCGATTGTCGTTCGCGACCAGTTCCTCGTAGCCGACATCATAGCCGGTCTGGGGCCCCGGGACCGCTTCGACCGGCCCTTGTGCCAACAAGGCCAATGCAACGCTTGTGATGATCGCCATGACAGCTCTCCCTATTCATTTCGTGGGAGCAGATATGACCCCTTGTTACGATCGCTGCAATAAAACTGTAACGTTGTCATATTTGTGCAATCTGATGGCCAATCCGGCTTTTTTTCGCAAAGCCGTTCGGTTCGTCGCACTGAGCGTCGGATTTGCAACATAACAGTCACGAACCGACAAAAACTGTCACGAAGCACCCCTAGCGGACGAGTCGCGATCAACGACTTCGCATTCTGATTCATTCGGTTTTTGAGGGGACCGCTACCCGTGACCAATTTCCATCGTTCGCTCGTCCTTGGCTGCTCTCCTCTGGCTCTCGCCAGTTGCGGCGCCGACGAAATCGTCTCGCCGGGTACCGGCGGTGACGTGATCATCAATAATCCCACCCCGGCACCCACGCCGACCCCGACGCCGACGCCGACGTCGGCCCTGGTCACCCCGGCAGCGGGCTGCCCAACGATTTCGGATCCGGCCGGCCTGACCGATGACAACACCATTTCGGGGCCGACCGGTGAATACCGCGTCTGCACCCTGCCCGCGCGCTTCACCGCTTCCTCGACCCTGCCCTACATCGAAGGCCTGCTGTACCGCATCGACGGCCGCGTCGATGTCGGCACCGATGGCGGAGCTGCCGATACGGGAGTGGATACCGATGTCGAACTGACCATCGAGCCGGGCGTCGTCCTGTACTCGGCCGGTTCGGGCTGGCTCAACGTCAACCGCGGCAACACGATCGATGCCAACGGCACCGCCGCCCGTCCGATCATCTTCACCAGCCGTGACAACGTCCAGGGGCTCAACACCGCCAATTCGTCGGGCCAGTGGGGCGGCGTCGTCCTGTCGGGCCGCGCTCCGGTGACCGATTGCATCGCACCGGGCGCCGCGTCCGGCACCACCGCCTGCGAACGCCAGGTCGAAGGTGCGGCGCAACCGGCGCTGTTCGGTGGCGCAACCGCCAACGACAGCTCGGGCAGCATGAGCTTCGTCCAGATCCGCTATTCGGGCTTCGTCCTGTCGGGCGATAACGAATTGCAGGCGCTGACCACCGGCGGCGTCGGTTCGGGCACCTCGCTCAGCAACATCATGAGCTACAACAGCTCGGATGACGGCGTCGAATTCTTCGGCGGCCAGTTCAACGTGCGCAATCTGATCGTGGTAGGCGCCGAAGACGACGGCCTCGACACCGACACCGGCGTCAAGGTCGACATGCAGAACGTGATCGTGATGCAGCGTCCCGGCGTCGGCGACACGATCATCGAAGCCGATTCGTCGAACGGTCTCGAAGAAGACACCCCGCGCCAGAACACGCGGATCTCCAACGCTACCTTCGTTGCCAACAGCGGCGTGGGCGACCAGGCGGTCCGGATCCGCGGCTTTGCCGACTACACGATCGTCAACTCGATCCTGGTCGACAACGAAGGCACGACCCCGTGCCTGCGCATCGACAACACCGAAACGCTGAACCGCGCTACCAACGCGGCGATCGACGAAGCCGGTCCGGTGGTGTTCAACTCGTTCGTACTCGACTGTGCGGTGGACTTCCGCGACAGCTCGGGCGGGGTTACCGGGGCCAATATCGCAACCCGCTACAACGCCGGTGCGGACAATGATGCGGCCTTCACCAACACGCTGACCATGGGCTTCGTCAACGGTTCGAACGAAGACGCCATAAGCGTGTTCGACCCGACCGGGTTCTCGTCCTTCTTCCAGCTCCCGACCAGCATCGGCGCCGTCTATGCGGGCAACGATACCTGGGTGAACGGCTGGACCTGCAACTCGGCCACCGTGACGTTCGACGCCGCCGCGTCCGACTGCGCGAGCCTGCCCGTCTACTAATCGGCACGACAGGCCGCGGGGCGCACGCATGATGCGCGTCCCGCGGCCTTCTTCGCCTTTCGCATCGGAGCCGTCGCAGGGCTCCAGCACAGTTTTCCGACCTGACTATGAGGGGGTCTCGAACCATGTCGACCGGCAAGCAGCTTTCCGCGCTGCTCCTGCTCTCCACTGCGCTCGCCTTTCCTGCCGGAGCCGCATTCGCCCAGACGGCGAGCACCGGCGCCGAAGGCGTACCCGCCGATGAAGATCCCGCGACCGACGCCGTGATGGCGCAGCAGGCCGAGGGCATCGACGACACGCCGCAGGAGGAAGCGTTCGAGCAAGCCGAGATCTCGGTCCCGGGCGGCGCGATCGTGGTCACTGGCCGCCGTCGGCAGGACGTCACTCGCTCCTCGTCGCAGGTCGTCTCGGTGCTCGACAGCGCCAGCATTGCGCGCACGGGCGAAGGCGACATCGCCGGCGCGCTGACCCGCGTCACCGGCCTGTCGACCGTGGGCAACGGCCTCGTCTATGTCCGCGGCCTCGGCGATCGCTACTCGCTCGCGCTGCTCAACGGCCTGCCGCTGCCCTCGCCGCAGCCGCTCAGCCGCGTGGTCCCGCTCGACATCTTCCCCACCAGCGTCATCGCCTCGAGCTTGGTGCAGAAGACCTATTCGGCCAACTTCCCCGGCGAATTCGGCGGCGGCGTCATCAATCTGACGACCCGCGCGGTGCCAGATGAGAGCTTCGTCAAGATCAGCGCGGGCATTTCGGGCGACACCGAAACTACCTTCGGCACCGGCTACACCTATTTCGGTTCGGACTACGACTGGTTCGGTTTCGACGATGGACGCCGCGACCCCGGCCCCGACCTCCAGTCCTTCCTCGACAGCGGGCAGGCGATCAACGATCCGGACGTCGACCAGCAGGCGATCCTGACCGAACTGGGCGATCCCAATCTGATCCTGCTGCAAAGCACCGATGAACTGCCGGTCAATTGGTCGGGCGGCATCACCGCGGGCACCAGCGTCGACGTCTTCTCCGATGGCGTCTTCGGCGTGATCGCGACCGCTTCGCTCAGCAACAAGTACCGCAATCGCTACATCACGCGGCAGGCGGCGCTGAACGGCGATCTCGACCTCGACCAGACGGGCAACCAGTTCCAGACCGACCAGCGGATCCTGGCCAATGCCATGCTCGGCTTCGGGCTCGAAGTGGGCGAGCACCGGTTCCGCCTGACCAATCTCTACATCCGCGATTCGCTCAAGCGCGCGTCACTGGCGCAGATTTCCGACCTGACGGACGACGATGACGATCTGTTCCAGAACACCGGCTGGTACGAACGCGAGCTGATCGACACGCAATTCGTCGGCGAGCTCGAATTCGGCGATCTGTCGATCGACCTGCGCGGCGGGTATGCGCAGACGCAGCGCGAAGCCCCGAACGAATGGGAATTCGTCTATTCGCGCGATCTGAACCCGACCGGCGGGTTCGACGACATCTACCTGAATTTGCAGAACGGCGGGCAGCGTGGCCGGTCGACGGTCGCCTTCTCCGACCTGACCGAAGACCTCTATTATGGCGGCGTGGACGTCAGCTACCAGCTGGCCGACTGGCTGGGCGTGACCGTCGGCGGCGCCTACACCGATACCGAGCGCCTCTCGCGTCGCCGCGAGTTCGACATCCGGACCACCGGCGCCTACCCGCTGGCGTTCGGCGCCTTTCGCCCGGACAATCTGCTCGGCGATGCGCTGATCGAACTGGGTTACGACACCGAAGCGCAAGCCGCTGGCGGGATCGGGCCGTTCTCCTACACCATCATCGAAACCACTGCCGCCGACCCCGCCTTCTCCGCCGGGCTCGAGATCAAGGCGGGTTACGTGCAAGCGCGGGTGGCTCCGGTCGACCGGCTGTCGCTCGATGTCGGTGTGCGTTACGAAGACGCCACGCAGCAAGTCGTGCCGCTCGGTCTCGACGGGCTGCCCAGCGGTTCGGCCAATGCGACGCTGCTGAACAATGACTACTGGCTCCCCGCAGCCACGCTGACCTGGGAGCTGACCGACAGCCTGCAGGCGCGCATCAACGCGTCGAAGACCATCGCGCGGCCGCAGTTCCGCGAACTGATCCTGCAGACCTATTACGATCCCGAAAGCAACCGCCAGTTCACCGGCAACCCCGGCCTGGTCGACAGCGAGCTGACCAATTACGAAGCGCGCGTCGAATATTACTGGGGCTCGGGCAGCAAATTCAGCCTCGCCGGGTTCTACAAGGACATCACCAACCCGATCGAGGTATTCTCCAGCTTCAACGACAACACCGTAGTCAGCCGCTTCGCCAATGCGCCGCAGGCCGAGCTCTACGGTGCGGAAGTCGAAGTCCAGTGGAACAAGGACCTCTATTCGCTGGGTGAATGGTGGGACAGCAAGCGCTTCGTCGCGATTGCGAATTACACTTACACCCAGTCCGAAATCAGCGTGCAGCCGGGCGACGTGGTCAACGTGCCCGAGCTGGGCGGGTTGCAGGCCGCGACCAACTTCTTCGAAGACGGCACCGCGCTGACGGGCCAGTCCGACCATATCGCCAATGTGCAGCTCGGCCTCGAGGATCTCGACCGCGTCAGCCAGATGACCTTCCTGTTCAACTACGGCAGCAAGCGCGTCATCAGCCGCAGCACGCTGTCGCGGCCGGACATTCTCGAAAACCCCGGCTTGACGATCGATTTCGTCGCGCGGCAGGGTTTCGAACTGGCCGGGACCGACATGGAAGTGAAGTTCGAGGCGCGCAACCTGACGGGGCGCGACCATTTCGAATACCAGACCACCGGCACCACGCGGATCGAGAACAACAGCTACGATGTGGGCCGCAGCTTCAGCCTGTCGGTATCGGCCGAGTTCTGATCACGCGAGCATACCCCTCGGAAAGGGCCGCCTTCGGGCGGCCCTTTCTCGTTGATGCACGGCTAAATTTGGGTGGAAAGCGGACGAACCCGCGTGACCTTCACGAAGGACTAGCCGAGCTTCGTTCCAGATGGTCTCTGGCGAAGCAAAAGGGCTGCAACCGCGGTCGACATAAGGGCGATCGCAAATGCGAGCCACCAGGCAAGCCCGAACTCGCGGCAACCTGTATAAGTCAGCACTCCAAATACCGCGAAGAACGCGCTTTGATATTTGCGAATGAAGTTGACTAGCAACGTGCGCCCCCGATCCGGTAGAGTGCAGGTAGAACTAAGCCGGGCCAATGAAATCCGCAATCGGGTCGTCAGCCGAACGACCGCTTTCGCCCGATGCTTAGTCGTAGCTGTCGTAGACATACCCCAGCGAGCGCACCGTCCGCACGCGCTCGCCCGCGCCGACCTTGCGCAGCGCGCGGCGCAGGCGGCCGATCCATACGTCGACCGTGCGTTCGTCGATCGGCGGTTCCTGCTTGCCGAGTGCCGCGATCAGATCGCCGCGCGACAGCACGCGGTCGGGGTTCTGTGCCAGGAAATGCAGCAGGCGGAATTCATTGGGGCGCAGGTCGAGCGCCTGCCCGTTCCACCGCGCCTGCAAGGCTGCGAGATCGACCAGCAACGCGCCCAGCTCGAGCCGTTCGTTGACGCGCGGCTGCGCACCGCCGACCTGCAGCGCCATCACCCGGTCGAGCACCACGGTGCGATCGATCGGGCCGACGATGTAGTCATCCGCCCCAGCCCGTAGCGCGCGGCGTTTGTCCTCGGCATCGTCCTCTTCGAGCACAATGGTGATATGCGCGTCGTCCATACGCGCGTCCGAGCGCAAGCGGCGACACATTTCGAGCCCCGACAGATCGGCCATTACCCAGTCGACAAAGGCGCAGACCGGCCCCTCGACCAGCCGCCGCGGGCCGTCGGGAAAGAGCCGCGCGAAAGCATAGCGCAAATCGCCATTGTCGAAGTCGGGAAAATCGCCCGCCACCGGGTCTGTCAGGAAGATATTGATCGTTCGCACGCTGCAGTGTCCCACCCAGTCAAGGGCAGCGATGCCGCAGTCATGTGACCTGTTTGTGACCTGATTTGCGCGTTTGTAACACTTTGGGAAAAGCGCGCGATTTCCTATTCGGCGACCTGCGATAGCGACCAGTCGCGCGGCACGGTGGAGACCACGCCGACCGGGGTTTTGGGCAGATAGGGCTGTTCGAGCCGCGCGACCTCGTCATCGCTCAGGCCAAGGTCCATCGCGGCCACGGCGGCGGCGATATGACCGTCCTTGGTCGCGCCGATGATCGGTGCGGTGACATCCTTGGCGAAGTGCCATGCCAGCGCGACGCTCGCGCGCGATACACCGCGGTCTGCGGCAATCGCGCCGACCGTCTCCACGATTGCGCGATCCGCCTCTTCCTGCTGGCGATAGAGCAGCTTGCCGAAGCCGTCGGTCTCGCTGCGCACGGTGGTTTCATCCCATGCGCGCGCGAGCTTGCCCCGCGCGAGCGGGCTCCACGGGATGACCCCTACGCCCTGATCAGCGCACAGCGGGAGCATCTCGCGCTCTTCTTCGCGGTAGAGCAGATTGACGTGGTTCTGCATCGAAATGAACCGTGTCCAGCCATTCGCGCGGGCCACTTCCTGCGCCTTGGCGAACTGCCAGGCGAACATCGACGAGGCGCCGATATAGCGCGCCTTGCCCGCCTTCACGATGTCGTGCAGCGCCTCCATCGTTTCCTCGATCGGCGTGGCATCGTCCCAGCGGTGGATCTGATAGAGATCGACATAGTCCATCCCCAGCCGCGTCAGGCTGTCGTCCACCGCCTGCATCAGCGCCTTGCGCGACAGCCCGCCCGCATTGGGGGCCTGCTGCCAGGGCAGGAAGGCCTTGGTCGCGACCACGATCTCGTCGCGCCGCGCGAATTCGGGCAGCAGGCGCCCGATCACCTCTTCCGAGGCGCCGCGCGAATACATGTTCGCCGTATCGAAGAAGTTGATCCCCGCCTCCACCGCCTCGCGAATGAAGGGGCGGCTTTCGTCCTCGGAAAGCACCCAGTCTCCGTGCCAGCCCTTACTGGTATCGCCATAGCTCATGCAGCCCAGGCACAGCCGCGATACCCTGAGACCCGAGGGCCCGAGATTGACATAGTCCATGATCGTATCCCCTTTCAGGAGCAGGCCGGTTTTCAGGCGAGCGTCATTCCGCCATCGACCCGGATGGTCTGCCCGACGATCTAATCGGCCAGCGGCGAGGCAAGGAACAGCGCTGCCCCGGCCATGTCCTGCGGGGTGCCCATCCGCCCGGCCGGGATCCGCGCCACTGCACCCGCCGCACGTTGTGCGTTATCGGTGGTGACCTTGGTCAGCTTCGTCGGGACGAGGCCCGGTGCGATGCCGTTGACGCGAATGCCCTCCCCCGCCCAGGCCTGCGCCAGACTGCCCACGAGACTGACCGCGCCCGCCTTGCTCGCAGCATAGGCCGGGTTGCCCAGCATGGCGTGGTACGCGCCGACTGAACTGACGACGATCAGCGATCCGCCCCGCTCGGCCAGCCGGGGGCGGACGATCCGCGCGCAATCGATCAGCGAGTTGAGGTTGACCTCCATCACCGCATCCCAGCCGTCGCGCTCGAATTCCTCGCGGGAATAGCGCACCGTGCCCTGGCACAGGACGACGACATCGAGCCTGTCGGGCAAGGCAAAGCTGGCAGTGGCGGAGGCGTCCGACACGTCGAGCCGGTGGAAGGTCAGCCCCGCCAGATCGCTGCCTTCGGAGGCCGTATAATCGGATGCCGCCGCACGGGTCCCGGTCACATGGACCAGCGCGCCGTGCTGGCGGAAACCCTGCGCGATGCCATTACCGATCCCGCTCGACCCGCCGATGACGAGCACGGTCTTGCCGGAAAAATCGAACGGGTCGGTCATGTGCTGTGCCTCCTCAGATCGAGCGGCTGATCACTTCCTTCATGATCTCGTTGGTGCCGCCGAAAATGCGCGTAACACGCGCATCGCGCCACAGCCGGGCAATCGCATATTCGTTCATGTAACCCGCGCCGCCATGCAGCTGGAGCGCCATGTCGCAGGCTTCCCACTGCAGGTCGGTGTGCCACAACTTGGCCGCGCTGGCCTCGTCGGTGGTGAGCTCGCCCGCAAGGTGCTTCTTGATCGCCCAGTCGAGATGCGCCCAGCCGACCTGCAGCTTGGCCTTGAGGTCAGCGAGGACGAATTTGGTGTTCTGAAACTCGAATACGGTCTTGCCGAATGCCTTGCGGTCCTTGGTGAACTTGACCGCCTCGTCGAAGGCACGCTGTGCGGCGGCCTGTGCGCCCACCGCGATGCCGAGGCGTTCCTGCGGCAGTTCTTCCATCAGGTGGATGAAACCCCGGCCTTCGCCGCCAAGGATATTGGTCATCGGCACGCGCACGTCGTTGAAGAACAGTTCGGAGGTGTCGGCCGAATGCTGGCCGATCTTGTCGAGATTGCGCCCGCGCTCGAACCCTTCGGTTCCTGCATCGACCAGCACCAGCGAGGTGCCCTTGGCCCCTTGCGCGGGATCGGTCTTGGCCACGACGATGACGACATCGGCGTTCTGGCCATTGGTGATGTAGGTCTTTGACCCGTTCACCACGAGATGGTTGCCATCCTTGATCGCAGTGGTGCGGATGCCCTGCAAATCGCTGCCCGCGCCGGGTTCGGTCATCGCGATCGCCGAAATCACATCGCCCGAGACCATGCCGGGCAGGTATTTCGCCCGCTGTTCATCGGTGCCGAGGCGTTCGATGTAATTGGCGGTAATGTCGTTCTGCAGCGTGAATCCGGCCGAACTGCCGAGATAGGACAGCTCCTCGCAGAGCACACAGTTGAAGCCGAAATCGAGGCCGAGCCCGCCGTTTTCTTCCTTGACGGTGGGGCATAGCATGCCTGCTTCGCCCAGCGCCTTCCATGCGGAGCGCGGGACGATGCCTTCCGCCTCGTGCTGGTCGAGATAGGGGATCATGTGTTCGGCGAAGACCTTGCGCACGGTGTCGCGGAAGGCCTCGTGATCGTCATTATAGGCGGTGCGATAGCTGGTATCGAGCATGGTCCGTCCCCCTCAGGCGTCGAGGAAGCCGGCGAGGCGCTGGCGAATGAGCACTTCGGCTTCGGCCATGATGCCGTCGATCAATTCCTTGCAGGTGGGGATGTCGTTGATGAGGCCCGCTACCATGCCGCACGACCAGGCGCCTGCATCCATGTCGCCTTCGGTCATGATCCGCGGATAGACGCCCGCGACTTCCTCGATGATATCCTCGAACTTGAGGTCGGCCCCCAGCTTGCGTTCTTTTTCGAGCAGGCGTTCGACGGCATCATTGGTCATCACGCGTTCGGTGTTGCGCAGCGGGCGCATGACCAGCCGCGTGTCGAGCTCGCTCGCCGCGACGATCGCCTTCTTCACGTTCTCGTGTACCGGCGCTTCCTTGGTGGCGATGAAGCGCGTGCCCATGTTCATGCCTTCGGCACCCATCGCGAGGCTGGCCACCAGGCTGCGCGCATCGGCCATGCCGCCGCTGGCGACGAAGGGAATGTCGAGTTCGTCTGCCGCGCGCGGCAGCAGGATCATGTTGGGAATGTCGTCCTCGCCCGGATGGCCGCCGCATTCGAACCCGTCGACGCTGACCGCATCGCAGCCGATCGACTGCGCCTTGAGGCTGTGCCGCACGCTGGTGCATTTGTGGATCACCTTGACCCCGGCATCCTTGAAGAAGGGCAGCACCTGTGCGGGATTGTTGCCCGCGGTTTCGACTGCCTTCACCCCGCCGTCGATGATCGCCTTGACCAGACCGGGATAGTCGGGTGCGTTGACCGTCGGCAGGAAGGTCAGGTTCACGCCAAACGGCTTGTCGGTCATGTCCTTGCAGCGCGCGATCTCATTCGCGAGCTTCTCGGGCGTGCCCAGCGTCAGTCCGGTGATAATGCCCAGTCCGCCCGCATTCGAAACCGCCGCAGCCATTTCTGCAAAGCCGACATAATGCATGCCACCCTGGATGATCGGATGCTCGATACCGAACATTTCGGTGATGCGGGTTTTCATGTGCTGTGCCTCTTCCCTTGGTTGCTTTTCGCAACGGGTATCGGCGCAGGCGCGCTGAGTCTAGCGCTTCGCCAAGGCTTCGAGCGCGTCCAGCAATTGGGCACCGCTCGCCGTAAGGGAAAGTTCGTCGCCGCTACGCTCGGCCAGGCCTTCGCGTTCGAGGTCGTCCCCGGTGGGCGCGCGCATGACGCGGCCATAGCGTCCGCCGTGATAGATCAGCGGCTCGACCTCGCGGCGGTCGAAATCGACCACTTCGCCGAGGAAGATCGCATGGTCGCCGCCCTCATATTCGAACCGTGCGGTGCAACCGAAGCGGGCGGCATAGCCATCGAGCTGCGGCGCGCCTTCGGGTCCGTCGGGACAATCGATCCCGGCGAACTTGTCCTCGCCGGGGCGGGCGAACAGATCGGACATGGGTTGCTGGTCGGCAGCCAGCACATGAACCGCCCAGCTGGAGGCATCGCGGAACACCGGCAGCGTGCCCGAACGCAGCGACAGGCTCCACAGCACCATCGGGGGATCGAGGCTCACCGAGTTGAAGCTGTTCGCAGTCAGCCCGAACGGGCGCCCCTCGGCGTCGCGCGCGGTCACGATGGTGACGCCGGTGACAAAGCTGCCGAGCGCATCGCGGAATGCCTGGGGATCGAACATGCCCGACCCAGCTAGTCCCGCCCCGCAATTTGGGCAACCTTCAGCACGCGTGATGGCGCAGACTTTTGTCGCTCGGGGCAGCATCCTTGCAGCATTGCTGTGGGCCGATTTCGCAACTGCAGCATATCGGGTCTTCGCAAGACTGCCCGTCTCTGTCATGTCGAGCGCCAGATTTTTGGACCTGGAGACCCACCCGCAATGACCGATGCCGAACTCGCCGCCCACCTCGCCAATGTGGCGGGCAAGATCCTCATCGAGGTACGCGAGAGCGGGATGTTCGCGGGCAAGGCGCTGGGCAAGGCAGGCGACGAGACCGCCAACCAGTTCCTCGTCCATGCGCTGCGCGAACAGCGGCCCGAGGACGGGTTGCTGAGCGAGGAAAGCAAGGACACCGACGAACGTCTGTCGAAGGAGCGCGTGTGGATCGTCGACCCGGTCGATGGCACACGCGAATATGGCGAGGCGCGGACCGACTGGGCGGTGCATGTCGCGCTATGCGTGAACGGCAGGCCCGAAATCGGCGCGGTCGCGCTGCCCGGGCTCGATGTGGTCCTGCGCACCGATGCCCCGGTCACCGTGCCCGCAGCTGCGGAAACGCCGCGCATGGTGGTCAGCCGCACTCGCCCCGCCGCCGAAGCGGTCGCGGTGTCGGAGGCAATCGGTGCAGAACTGGTCGGCATGGGTTCGGCAGGCGCGAAGTCGATGGCGGTGGTCCGCGGCGAGGCGGAAATCTACCTCCACACCGGCGGCCAGTACGAATGGGACAGCGCCGCCCCGGCAGCGGTTGCGCTCGCGCATGGCCTGCACGCCAGCCGTATCGACGGCAGCCCGCTGGTCTACAACAATGCCGACACCTACATGCCCGATCTGCTGATCTGCCGTCCCGAATGGGCGGACCGGGTGCTGGAAGAGGTCGGCAAGCTTAACTGAGCAATTGCCGAACTGCCGGGCGTCAGGCCTCGACCTGCGCCAGCAGTTGGCGTGCGCGCGATAGATGCGGGCGGTCGAGCATGCCGCCCTTCCAGCCAATGGTCCCCGCTGACGGATCGGCTTCGAACAGCTCGACGATCTCGCGCGCTTCGGCGATCTCTTCTTCACTCGGAGTGAAGGCCTCGTTGATCACCGGCACCTGCGCGGGGTGGATCGCGAGCATCCCGCGATAGCCCTGGCGGCGCACCTCGATCGCGCGCTTGCGCAGCGCTTCGAGATCGCGGAAATTGGTATCGATGGTTTCGACCGGCACCACTTCGGCGGCCGCTGCGCCCAACAGGCACAGGCTGCGCGCCAGCTTGTAGGTAAAGGCGAAGTCGCCCTCGAAATCCTTATTGCTCTGCGCGCCGAGCGAATCGGCAAGATCTTCCGCGCCCCAGGTCATCGCGGCGAGCCGCGGGGCACCGCCGTAATCGCCAGTGGTGAACATGGCGGCGGCGGTTTCGGTGACCAGCGCGATCACCGGTGTCGATCCGGGCGCAATGTCGTGTTCGGTTTCGAGCGCGGTCATCTGCCGGTCGAGTTCCTCGACATCGTGGCGCCCGCGCGATTTGGGCAGCATGATCCCTCCGGGCCGGGCAGGCATGATCGCGGCGAGATCGTCCGCCGTCCATTCGCCGTCGAGCGGGTTGATCCGCACCCACAGCCGTTCGCGCTCCGCCGCGCTCTTGCCGGCGAGGAATTCGGCGATCGCGGCGCGCGCGCTGACCTTGCCGCTCTCGACCACCGCATCTTCCAGATCGAACAGGACGATATCGGCGTCGCCCTCGGCGGCCTTGGTCATCTTCTTCACGCTGTCGCCCGGGGCGAACAGCCAGCTGCGCATGCGGATTTGCGGTTTGGATGCTTCGGTCATGCGCGTGCTTGAGGCGAAAGCCATCGCCTGCGTCAAGCGCAAAGCGCCGTGCCGTAGCGTCCATGCGGTAGTGCTTGCCCGCTTTCGGTTGTCCGGTATGGTGCGACCACCCGGAGAGCGCGCGATTCCCCATATTGGAGAACGCGCGGGGTGTGGAGAGGAGAGCAAGAGGTGCGGCACCAGCCCCGCCACGGGAGCGGCGTCCATGCGGCGCATTTTCCGAATATCGGGTATCCTGCACAGGCGCCGCGGCAGTGAACCGCGCCGATCCCGTAGCCGCGCCTGCCGTGCCGAACCTCTCGGCAGCGACCCGCATTGCCTATGGCACGGGGGCGATGGCCAATGGGGTCAAGAGCGCGGCCTTCTCCAGCTATCTGATGCTCTATTTCAACCAGGTGATCGGCGTGCCCGCCGGGATCGTCGGCACCGCGCTGGCGTGCACGCTGCTGGTCGATGCGATCGTCGACCCCCTCCTCGGCCGCTGGGCGGATGTCACCCGGACGCGGTGGGGCCGCCGCCATCCGTTCATGTATGCCGCAATCGTGCCCACTACGCTGCTGTTCTATTGCGCGTGGTTTCCGCCCGACGGGATGAGCCATCTGCAGCTGGGCCTGTGGATCTTCGCCTTCGCAGCGGGGACGCGCGCCGCGATCAGCGCGTTCGAGATCAATTCCTCCGCCATGGCCCCCGAATTGAGCACCGATTATGCCGAGCGGACACGGCTGTTTTCGCTGCGCTACTGGTTCGGCTATTCGGGCGCCTATGGTTTCACCGCCTTTTCGCTCGCTTTCATCTTCGTCGAAAGCGAGGCGTTTCCGCGCGGTCAGCTCAATCCCGCAAGCTACGAGAATTTCGCGCTGCTCGGCGCGGTGCTGATCTTCCTCGCGATGATGATCAGCACACTGGGGACGCACAACCGCGTCCCGTATCTGCGACAGGCCGAAAACAGCGCGCCGATGCCCGCGGGCCAGCACTTGGGCGAAATGTTCGCGGCCTTCCGCAACCGGGCGTTCCTGATCATCTTCGGCTTCGGCGTGCTCAAATATACCGCGATCGGCCTCTACAGCGCGATGAACCTCTATTGGGACACCTATCTGTTCAAGCTCGACGTCGGACAATTGGCCCTGCTGACGCTCGCCAGTTTCGTTGCCGCAACCATCGCCGCGCCGGTGGCGCCGTGGTTCTCCAGGCGGATGGGCAAGCGCAACTCCAGCATCGTCTTCGCCATCACCGGTATCAGCATTGGCCTGTCACCGCTTTACCTGTCCTATTTCGACCTGTTCTGGGTACCCGGCGATGCGCTGCTGCTGCCCGCTCTGTTCACCATCGGGGCGATCTACATGGCGATGATCGCGATCAGCCTGATCAACACCAGCGCCATGCTGGCCGATGTGGTCGAGGACAGCGCGATCGAAACCGGCAAGCACACCGCGGGTACCTTCTTCTCCGCATCCAGTTTCATGCAGCAATGCTCCACCGCGCTCGGCCTGTTCTTTGCCGGCTGGCTGTTGGCGGCGGCGGAGTTTCCCGAACGCGCCGACCCCGCAACGATTGCCGAAGGGCTGGTGGACAGGCTGCTTGTCCTTTACATCCCCACAATCCTTTGCCTGTGGATTGTCGGCGCGCTGATCCTGCTGTTCTATCCGATCAGCCGCGCCCGCCACGAGCGCAATGTCGAAATCCTGCGTGCCCGCGAAGCCGAAGCGCGCGACCAAGTGCAAAGCAATACCCCGCTGGGCGGCCCTGCCCGGTAGGATGACACGAGAAAAGGAGAGGCCCATGGCAACCCAGCTAGAACCCGATGTACACGCCGACGAGGAGGCGTTTCGCACCGAAGTGCAACAATTCCTCGCCACCCATTTCACCGACGAGCTCAAGGGCAGCGCCAATGCGCTGGCCGGAGTCGACGGCCCGACCGATGAAACGCCTGCACAGACCAAATGGCGCGAAGCGGTGGGCGAGCGCGGCTGGGGCACACCGACCTGGCCCAAGGAATATGGCGGCGGCGGCCTGACCAAGGCGCAGGCCAAGATCGTCGACCAGGAATTTGCCAAGGCCGGGGCCTACAACCCGATCGGCGGCATGGGCGTGATGATGTTCGGCCCGACGCTGCTCGAATATGGCAACGAGAAGCAGAAGCAGGAGCATATTCCGCCGATCTGCCGCGGCGAAATCCGCTGGTGCCAGGGCTATTCGGAACCCAATGCCGGGTCCGACCTCGCCAATCTGCAGACCTTCGCCGAAGACAAGGGCGACCATTACATCGTCAATGGCCAGAAGACCTGGACCAGCGGCGGCCAGTGGGCGGACAAGTGCTTCGCCATCGTCCGTACCGACAAGAGCGACAAGCACCGCGGCATCAGCTTCATGCTGCTCGACATGGAGGCCCCCGGCGTGGAAGTGCGTCCGATCACCATGATCAGCGGCACCAGCCCGTTCTGCGAAACCTTCTTCACCGACGTCAAGGTACCGAAGGAAAACCTCGTCGGCGAGGAAGGCCAGGGCTGGACGATCGGCAAGCGCCTGCTGCAGCACGAGCGGACCAATATTTCGGGCGGTGGCCGGTTGGCCAGCATGATGGGCCAGAGCCTTGGCGACATTGCCAAGAAATATGGCGACACCGACGCTCAGGGCGAATTGGCCGACAAGGTCCTGCGCGACCGGATCGCCGATTTCGAAATCCGCTGGAACAGCTTCCTGCTCACCGCGCGCCGCGCGGTCGAGGAAAGCAAGGCACAGGGCGGCGTGTCGGAAATCAGCTCGGTGCTCAAGAAACTCGGCACCAAGCTGAGCCAGGAACGCAGCGAACTGCTGATCGAGATCCGCGGCCTGCAGGGGCTCGGCTGGGAAGGCGACGAATTCACCAAGGGTGAACTCGATGCCGTACGCGGCTGGCTCTTCGGCAAGGCCACCACGATCTACGGCGGCTCGACCGAAATCCAGAACAACATCATCGCCAAGCGTGTGCTCGGCATGCTCGACCACCAGTAAGAGAGGGGAGCAAAGACAATGGCAGTTCTCAACGAAGAACAGGAAATGCTGCGCGACATGGCGCGCGACTGGGCGACCAACGAAAGCCCCGTGGCAGAATTCCGCAAGGTCCGTGCGGCCGGCGAACCGCAGGCCTATAACACCGGCGCCTATGCCACGATGGCCGAAATGGGCTGGGCCGGGGTGATCATCCCCGAAGCGCAGGGCGGCTCCGATTTCGGCTTCATGTCGGCGGGTCTCGTGGTCGAGGAACTGGGCAAGACGCTGACCGCCAGCCCGCTGGTCGCGACGACCATCGCCGCGAGCGCGATCATCCTCGGCGGGAGCGACGAACAGAAGGCCAAATGGCTGTCCAAACTCGCCAGCGGCGAAACCGTGGCGACGCTCGCGGTCGATGAAGGCGCGCATCACGATCCCTCCGCGATCGAGGCCAGCGTGTCGGGTGGCAAGCTGTCGGGCAAGAAAGCCTTCGTCCACGAAGCGCATGGTGCCGACCTGTTCGTGGTCGCCGCCAAGGATGGACTGTACCTGGTCGAAAAGGGTGACGGCGTTTCACTGACGACGCGCAAGCTCACCGACCAGCGCAGCCATGCCGATGTGTCGTTTGACGGCGCCGCGGCAGAGAAGCTTGAAGGCGGCGGCGACACGCTGCTCGACGATGTGCTCGACCGGGCGCGCGTGCTGGCGGCTGCCGAAATGCTCGGCATGGCGCAGCAGGTGTTCGACACCACGCTCGATTATCTGAAGCAGCGCGTGCAGTTCAACCAGGTGCTCGCCACCTTCCAGTCGCTCCAGCACCGCATGGCCGATCTGTTCGCCGATCTCGCGCAGATGCGCTCGGCGGTGGAAGCGGGCCTGCAGGCGGTCGATGGCGGCTTTGGCGTCGCCCGCGCGGCCACGGTCGCCAAGGCCGAGGCCAATCGCGTGCTGCACGTGATCAGCAACCAGGGTATCCAGCTGCACGGCGGCATCGGGATGACCGATGAATACGATATCGGCTTCTACGTCAAACGCGCGCGCGTGCTTGAAGCGAGCTGGGGTTCGACGAGCTATCTCAAGGATCGTTTCGCCAAGCTGGGTAGCTATTGAGCAAGACCTTCGCCCCTTCAGGCGAAACAACGGAGGCGCTCCCGGACACGGATGTCTGGGGGCGCCATCGTGCATTCATGGAGGACAACCTCCGGCGCAATTACGCGACCAATCTGACGCATGGCGTCTTCGGGATGACCGGCTTCCGGCTGATCTATGCGCCCACGATCATCCCCGCCTATCTCTATCTGCTCACTGGCAGCGCCGCCGCCGTAGGGCTCGGCACCGCGCTGCTGCAATTGGGCGGGACGGTGTCGCCGATCCTGTCGGGCGCCAAGGTCGAAAGCCGCAAGCGCATCCTGCCATATGCGATCACCGTCGGTTCGATGATGCGCGTGATGGTGCTGGTGCTGGCACTCGCTGCATGGATGCTCGAAGGCACCGCGCTGCTCGTCGTCACCTTGGCCGCGTTCCTCCTGCTGGGGTTCTTCAGCGGCGCGCAGCGGGTGGCGTTCCAGATGCTGATGGCCAAGCTCATCCCGCTCGACCGGCGCGGACGGTTGCAGGGTATCCGCAACATGGCCGGCGGGCTGATCGCCGCGGGGCTCGCCTGGGTCGCGGGGCATTATTTCATCGAACAGGAATGGCTCGGCAATGGCTATGCCACGACCTTCCTGCTGGCTTTCATCCTCACTTCGATCGGGCTCGTTGTGCTGCGGCTGGGCATTCGCGAACCCGATGCGCCGCGGCTGCGCCCACTACTGCCATGGCGCGAACGGATCGGGCAGTTCGGCGAACTGCTCCAGCACCGCGATTTCCGCGCCTTCCTCGTCGCGCACGGGCTGGCCGCGATCGCCCGGGTCGGCCTGCCGTTCTGGACGCTGTATGTAGGCGACCGGCTGGGCCTCGACGGCGCGCTCATCGGCTCGCTCAGCCTCGCTTTCCTCGCCGCCGATACCCTATCCAACCTCGTCTGGGGCGCGCTGGGTGACCGGGTCGGCTTCCGCGCGGTCTATCTGGGCGCGCTGGCCAGCAGCATCGCGGGCATGGCGCTGATGGTCTTCGGTGACGGCTGGCTGCTCTACGCCAGCTTCGCCGCGCTGGGCTTCGGCTTTTCCGGCTGGATGATGGCCGCGGTGACGCTGGTGCTCGAATTCGGCGAGCATGAGGATATTCCGATGCGGCTGGCGCTGACCACCACGGTCGAAGGCGGCGTATCCTCGATCGGACCGGTGCTCGTCGGGCTGAGCATTGCAGCGCTCGGCTATGCGCCGCTGATCGTCGCGGCCTTCGCCTCGCTCATCGCCAGCCTCGCGCTGATGATCTGGCACGTACGCGAACCGCGTAGCCTAGCGTGACGGGGCCAGCATCCCCGCGGACATGACCGAGAGATAGGTTTCGATCGCCTCTCCGGGCCGCTCGAACCGCGCCGCCCAGTGCCGTGCCTCATAGGCCGAATTGACCGTCGACATCATTACCTGCCCCGCAATCAGCGGATCGATCGCGCGCACCGAACCATCGGCGATGCCGTCGATGAGCATGCCCGCGAACCGCCGCGCCAGCCGGTTCGACCGGGTGACCACATCGACCTTTTGCCCGGCATCGAGCGCCTGCAGCGCGGTGGTGCGCAATAGCGGGGTGCGGTCGAAGAACTGCACATCGACCAGCTCGGCCAGCACGCTGGTCAGGCGGGTCCAGTAATCGGTATCGATCCCCTGCCCGGCCATTTGCACCGACGACATGCGGTCGTAGCTCTGCTGGAAGCAGGCGAGCACCAAGTCGTCCTTGGCTTCGTGGTGGTGGTAGAAGCTGCCCTTGGTGACATTGAGGCTTTCGGCAATGCGATTGACCGAGGCGCCGCGATAGCCGCGCTCGTTGATGGTCACCGTCGCGGCGCGCAGGAACGCCTCGTTCTGGTTGGTGTCGTCGTCTTCGGGTGTGCGCCAGCTGCCCACCAGCGGCTGCGGCGCGAAGGTCCCCTGCTGCGCCGGCAGCCCGTTGGCGAGCACATCGAACAGCCGCTCCTCGATGCGCGGGAAGTCGAGCACCGAATAGCGCAGCGACCATACCGGCCACCACATCACCGCTTCGAGCAGGATATGCGCGCGCGCCGAAAACACCGCGCGCTCGGCATTGTCCTGCCATTCGCCGAAGAAGCGGCGCACCAGGTCGACCACGCGCAGGTAATGCGCCATCAGCGGATCCTGCACTTCGGGATCGAGCGTGCGGATTTCGGACAGCGCGACGGTCAGCCCGCGCTCGCCCGCGCGAATTCGCTTTCTGAGCGCGACATGCGCGCCGATCAGGTGGCGCAATCGCGCCGCCGGGTCGGGCTGCGCCAGCGCCTCGCTCGCCATCTCCTCCATCAGCGACAGCGTCTGGTCATAGACCGCGACGACCAGCTGTTCCTTGCGCGGGAAATAATAGGTCACGCTGGTGGCATTGAGGCCGATCGCGCGCGCGACTTCGGCCAGCGTGGTCGCCTGCACCCCCACCTCGTTGATCAGCACCGCCGCGGCGTGGACGATAGCCTCGCGCTTTTCGCCGAACTTGCGGGTCGCTGCGGGGCGGCTCATGCGAAGAACGTCCCCAGATCCTTCTTGAGGATCTTGCCATTGGCATTGCGGGGCAGCGTGTCCTCGACGAAAACCACGCGCACGGGGACCTTGAACTTGGCCAGCCGCGCCGCGACCCATTCGCGCAATTCATCTTCGCTCGCGGACATGCCGGGGGCGAGGTGGACGACCGCCGCCGGTTCTTCGCCCAAGGTCGGATGCGCGAGCCCGATCAGCGCCGCGTCGGTCACCGCCGGGTGGTCATAGAGCACGTTCTCGATCTCGGATGAGTAGATGTTTTCGCCGCCGCGGATGATCATGTCCTTGGCCCGGTCGACGATATAGCACCAGCCTTCCTCGTCGAGCTTGGCGAGATCGCCCGTGCGGACCCAGCCGTCGACGAAGGTTTCCGCGGTCGCCTCGGGGCGGTTCCAATAGCCCTTCACTACCATCGGCCCGCGCGCCCACAGCTCGCCAACCTCGCCCACGGGAAGCTCGGTCTCGCCGTCGTCGCCCACGATCTTGAGGTCGGCCACCCCCACCGGGGGGCCGCAGCTGTCGGGTCGGTTGAGATAATCCTCGGAGGAATGGCCGGTGACCGTCGCCATGGTTTCGGTCATGCCCCAGCCATTGCCGGGCAGCGCGCCGAAGACCTCGTGGATCTTGCGCACCAGCTCGGGCGCGGCAGGCGCCCCGCCATAGGCAATCGCCTCGAGGCTGGAGAGATCGTAATTTGCGCGCTCGGGATGTTCGAGCAATTGCCAGGCGATGGTCGGCACACCCCCAGCCAGATTGACCTGCTCGCGCTCGATCAACTGGAAGGCCTGCAACGGGTCCCACTTGTGCATGAAGACCATCGTATGGCCCGCCGCGACATAGCCCATCAGCCCCGCCGAGCAGGCAGTCACGTGGAACAGCGGGATGACGGTCAGGCCGACCTTCTGCACCGGTGCGGGCGGTTCCTCGCCGCGCCGCAAGGCGGCCATCGCGCCATTGTAGCCGCTGGACAGGATATTGGTGCACAGATTGCGATGCGTGCCCAGCGCGCCCTTGGGCTGGCCGGTGGTCCCGCTGGTGTAGAAGATCGTCGCCTCATCCTCGGGCCCAATTTCGACCTCGGGCAATTCGGCTTGGGGCAGCGAGGCGTACTCGTGCGGCGTACCGAGGACATCCTCGAGCCGCTCCGTGCCATCGGGGGCGGCATCGCTACGCGACACCAGCACGGTTTCGAGGTCGGGCAATTCGGCCCGGTGCGGCGCTATTCGATCCCAGCGCTCCGCGTCGCACACCAGCAGCTTGGCACCCGAATTGGCCAGGCCGAAGGCGAGTTCGGGCCCGGTCCACCAGGCATTGAGCGGCACGCAGATTGCCCCGATCGTCGTAGCGGCGAAAAAGGCCACCGGCCATTCGGGCAAATTGCGCATCGCCAATGCGACGCGGTCGCCCTTCTCCACCCCGCGGGCGCGCAGTTCGCCAGCCAGATGTGCAACCGCGCGGAACCACGCGTCATAGGTGATCCGCTCGTCCTCGTAGATCGCGAACAGGCGGTCGCCATGCGTGCGGCCCACCATCGCAACCTGCCGCAGGTTGGCCGGCGCGTTCTTCCATACCCGTGTGGGGACCCCGCAGATGTCGACCGTATCCATTTCGAACCGGGCACCGGGTGCGGTAAGGTAGTCGTGGCATTCGGCTCTGGTCCTTGCCGGCCAGTCGGCCGACGGCACGAAACCGATCGCGCGCGCGAGATCGCTCATTGCACTCCCCCTCGATTCTCGCCTCCACGGGCGACTCTTTTCTCTCTAGCATCGGTCTAACCCCGCTTGCCCCTGCCACGCAAGCCGCCTTCGAAGTTAAGGTATGAGGGTGGCAAGAACAGATGAATTCGCTATTCGTGCAAAACCGAAGCATAGGTATGCGCGGAGAGGAGAGCAGGATGTTCGATCTGGCAGATGCCGGGACGCTGGGTTTCGACGCCGACAGGCTGGGCCGAATCGCGCCCTTCCTAGGCACCACCTATATCGACAATGGCCGCTTGCCCAATGCGCAGCTGCTGGTCGCCCGCGACGGACAGCCGGTGCATTACACCAGGCTTGGCGTGATGGGCGACGACCAGCGCGAACTGCGCGACGATGCGCTGTTCCGCATCGCCAGCATGACCAAGCCGGTCACGTCGGTCGCCTTCATGCAGCTGGTCGAACGCGGACTCGTTGCGCTCGAGGAACCAGTCACCAAGGTGTTTCCCGAATTCGCCGAACTGGCGGTCTATGCAGGCGGCGGCGGGTCGATCCCCTTCGCGCCCGGCACGCCAACACATGCGATGCGCTTCGTCGACCTGCTGACGCATATGTCGGGCTTCACTTACGGGCTGCAGAACCGCAACAACATCGATGCGGTCTATCGCGAGCATAATTTCGACTTTGCCCGCGACCATCTCGACAGCGACGACTTCATCGCGAAACTCGCCAAGCTCCCGCTTGAATTCGCCCCGGGCGAGGGGTGGAATTATTCGGTCTCGACCGATGTCCTCGGCGTCGCGGTTGAGCGGATCAGCGGGATGCGGCTGGGCGACTATTTCGTGAAGCACATCTTCAGCCCGCTGGGCATGACAGATACGCATTTCGGTGTTGCCGAGGGGCAGAGCGAGCGGCTGGTCGATGCCTATGCCTATCGCCCCGGGCAGGCTCCGAAGCTGATCAATGCGGGCGCGACCAGCAAGCTCAACCGGGCGGGCACATTCGACAGCGGCGGCGGCGGACTGATCAGCACCATCGCCGATTACCACCGCTTCGCGACCATGCTGCTCAACGGCGGCGAACTGGACGGCGCGCGCATCATCAGCCCCAAGACCCTGCGGCTGATGCGGACCAACCATCTACCGAACAATGCCGACCTCACCGAAATGTCGAGCAGCCTGTTTTCCGAGGCCAACAATGCCGGCACCGGTTTCGGCCTTGGTTTTGCCATGGTGATCGATCCGGCGAAGACGCTGATGCCGTCCAGCCTCGGCGAATTCTACTGGGGCGGCGCGCATTCGACCGCTTTCTTCGTCGATCCGGTCGAACGCATCACCATGGTCTTCATGACGCAGGTCTATCCCTCGTCGACCTATCCCATCCGGCGGCAGCTCAAGACGCTGATCTATTCCGCCCTCACCCAAACCCACGCCTGAGGAGAACCCCATGACCTCCCCCATCCGCACCGAACGCCACGACAATGTCCTAGTGGTCATTTCCGACAATCCGCCGGTCAACGCACTGGGCCAGGCAGTTCGCGCCGGGCTCAAGGACGCGATCGAGGAAGCGCTGGCGGACGACGCCGTCGAGGCTGTGGTTATCCGCTGCGACGGGCAGACCTTCTTTGCCGGCGCCGATATTACCGAATTCGGCAAGCCGCCAGTCGGACCCAATCTGCCCGAAACGCTCGACGCGATGGAAGCCAGCGACAAGCCGGTGGTTGCGGCGATCCACGGCACTGCGCTGGGCGGCGGCTGCGAAGTCGCTCTGGCCTGTCACTACCGCGTCGCCGTGCCCAGTGCGAAGCTCGGCCTGCCCGAGGTCAAGCTGGGCCTGATCCCCGGCGCGGCGGGCACCCAGCGCCTGCCCCGGCTGGTCGGCGCCGAAGCGGCGCTGCCATTGGTGGTGGGCGGCAATCCGATCCCGGCCAAGAAGGCCGAAGCCATCGGTCTGGTGGATGCGCTGGTCGGTGCCGACAGCCTCGAAGCCGATGCGATTGCCTTCGCCAAGTCGAAGGTCGGCCAGCCGGTCCCGCGCACCTCGCAAGGCAAGGCCAATGAAGACGGCGTGCGCGACCCCGACCTGTTCGACCGTTTCCGCGCCTCGCAGGCCCGCAAGATCCGCGGCTTCGACGCCCCCAATGCGGCAATCGCCGCGGTCAAGGCGGCGGGCGAGCTGTCCTATGAGGATGGCGTGAAAAAAGAGCGCGAGCTGTTCACAGAGCTGATGAGCGGCACGCAGAGCGCCGCCATGCGCCATTACTTCTTCGCCGAACGCGCCGCGAACAAGATCGACGACGTGCCCAAGGATACCCCGCTGATCCCGATCAAAAAGGTCGGCGTGATCGGTGCGGGCACGATGGGCGGCGGGATCACGATGAATTTCCTGTCCGCGGGCATCCCGGTAACCATATTGGAGATGGCTCAGGACGCGCTCGACCGCGGTACCGGCGTGATGCGCAAGAATTACGAAAACACCGCCAAGAAGGGCCGCATGACCGGCGAACAGGTCGAACAGGCGATGGGCCTGCTGACGCCGACGCTGTCCTATGACGACCTGGCCGATTGCGACCTCGTGATCGAAGCGGTGTTCGAGAACATGGACGTCAAGAAAGAGGTCTTCGCCAAGCTCGACAGCGTGGTGAAGGAGGGCGCGATCCTAGCTTCGAATACCAGCTATCTCGATGTCGACGAGATCGCCACTGCGACCCGGCGACCAGGCTATGTCGTCGGCCTGCATTTCTTCTCGCCCGCGAACATCATGAAGCTGCTCGAAGTCGTGCGCGGCAAGGAAACCCGGCACGATGTGCTCGCTACGGTGATGAAGCTGGCCAAGAAGATCGGCAAGGTGGCAGCCGTGTCGGGCGTGTGCCCGGGCTTCATCGGCAACCGCATGCTGTCGAAACGGCAGGAACAGGCCAATGAGTTGATCATGGAAGGCGCCAATTACTGGGACGTCGACGACGTCCTGCTCGATTTCGGCTTTCCCATGGGACCTTTCCAGATGGGCGATCTCGCGGGGATTGACATCGGCTGGCACCGCGACCCGAGCAAGGTCACTACGATCCGCGAGGCGCTGTGCGCGGCGGGCCGTTTCGGCCAGAAGAACGGCAAGGGTTTTTACGATTACGACGAGGCGCGCAACCGCACCCCGTCGGACGAGGTCAAGCAGATCATCGCCGATTTCGCAGCGCGCGAGGGCAAGGAACAGCGCGAGATCTCGAAGGACGAAATTCGCGAACGGCTGCTCTATCCGATGGTCAACGAGGGCGCGAAAATCCTCGAAGAAGGCATGGCCCAGCGCGCCAGCGATATCGATGTCGTATGGATCAACGGCTATGGCTGGCCACTCTATACCGGCGGACCGATGTTCTGGGCGCAGACGATCGGCCTGGACACGGTGGTGGCGGGGCTGGAGCGCTATGACCTGCCGGTCAGCGCCCATCTGCAGTCGGCCGCGGGAGGCAGCGGAAAGTTCGCCTGATTAACCACGAATCTGCGACAATTTAGAAACGCCGGTATGCAAATCCGTCGAACGGGCAAGTCGTTCGTCCGCTGCGCCTTGACAGCGCAGGGATGGAGGGTTTGAAATGAAAAAAACATAAATGGGCGCGGCAGGGGCCGGGTCCGGTGAGAGGAGAAAATATGAGACAGTTCGGTTTACGTCACCAATGCGCCTTCGGCGCGCTCGCCTGCGCACTGGCCCTTACCCCGGCCATCGCCCAGGCGCAGGATACGACGGCAAGTTCCGAGGATGCGGACCTGATCAACAATGCCGACATCGACAGCGGCAATGTCATCATCGTCCGCGCGCAGGGCCGTGACCAGGCACTGTCTGACGTTCCGGTCGCGGTCTCCGCAGTATCGGGCGAAATGCTCGAGAAATCGGGCGTCTCCGACATTCGCGACCTCAACCAGGTCGCCCCGTCGCTGCTGGTGTCCTCGACCGGTAACGAAGCCAATGGCTCGGCGCGTATTCGTGGCATTGGTACGGTCGGCGACAACCCCGGCCTCGAAAGCTCGGTCGCGGTCTTCGTCGACGGCGTTTATCGCTCGCGCTCGGGCAACGCGCTGTCCGAACTCGGCCCGCTCGACCGGGTCGAAATCCTTCGCGGCCCGCAGGGCACGCTGGGCGGCCGCAACTCCTCGGCCGGCCTCATCAACATCTATACCGCACCGCCCGAATTCGAGTTCTCGGGCTACGGTGCCTTCACCTATGGCAATTACGACGCGATCAAGATCGAGGGCGGCATCAACGCCCCGCTCAGCGATACGGTCGCGGCGCGGATCGACGGTGTCTATTTCGAGCGCGACGGTTTCTATAACGACGTGAACAACGGCACGCGGGTCAACGACCGCGACCGCTATCTGGTGCGCGGCCAACTGCTGTTCGAACCGACCAGCGATCTCAGCATCCGCCTCGTCGGCGATTATTCGAAGAAGGACGAGGCCTGCTGTGCCGCGACCTTCGTGCAGCCCAGCTTTGCGCCGCTCGCGCGCGTTTCGCCCGGGCTCGACGGGTACAACCGCCCCGAAGGCGGCCCCGCCCTCACCAGCACCGACAATCCGATCGTTCCGATCCTGCTTGGTCTCGGCCAGGATCCGCGTGCGCTGACGCAGTCGACCTTCGACCGCGACATCTACGTCACCCCGGGCCGGACCTATCAGGGGGAAACCGAAGATTGGGGTATTTCGGGCGAGGTCAATTGGGACTTCGGCGATGTCACGCTGACTTCGATCACCGGCTATCGCCAATATTCGAACACGCAGGCTTCGGACACCGACTACACGCAGGTCGACCTGTTGTATCGCGCGCCCGGACCCGATGCCGGCGCACGTGAATTCAAGACCTTCACGCAGGAACTGCGCCTGAACGGCACCGCTTTCAACGACACGCTCGACTGGCTCGTCGGCGCTTATTACGCCAATGAGAAGCTCGAAACGCGCGACAATCTGCGCTTCGGCAATGATTACGGCACCTTCGCCAATTGCCGCATCGTGCTGGCGATCAATCCGGCGCTGGCCAATCCGGCAGCAGACAATTGCCTCGGCGCGAACGTTGCCGCCCTGACGGGCGCCAATGGCGGCGCGGGCGCATTCGGTGCGGCGACGCCTCTGATCATTGCGGGGATGAACAATCTCGCGCAGGTCCGCGACATCGGCGGCACGGGCGATCGGTACAACCAGACGAGCGAGAACTTCGCTGTCTTCACGCATAATATCGTGCATGTCACCGATACGGTCGATCTAACGCTTGGCGTTCGTTACACCAATGAAACCAAGGACTTCCGCGCCGCATTCAGCAATGACAACGTGTTCTGCCCGCAAAGCCGTGCGCTGCTCGACGGCTTGCTCTCGGTCCCGTCGCTTGCTGGGCTAGCAGGCGGCCTGATCTCGCTGTCCTGCCAGGGCAATTCGACTGCCGAGCTGGACGGTGTGACGCTGGCGGATTCGCGTGACGAAGACGAGTTCACCGGCACTGCCATCCTCAGCTGGAAGCCCGATCCCGACTGGTTGGTTTATGGCTCCTTCTCGAAGGGCTACAAGGCCGGCGGCTTCAACCTCGATCGGTCGGCGCTTGCCGTGCCGGTGGCGTTCGATGCTACCACGCTCAACCCGACCGCACTGCAGTTCGACGCCGAAACCGTCGATGCCTTCGAAGTGGGCGTGAAATATGCCGCCCGCGACTGGGGCTTCAGCATTGCCGGGTTCCGGCAGGAGTTCTCGAACTTCCAGCTGAACACGTTCAACGGTTCGGTCTACCTCGTGCAGAACATCAACGGATGTGACAGCGACCTTGGCGGGGCCGACCGCGATGCGGATGCCACCACCGGCGCCTGCGCCGCGGACAACGTTGCCCCGGGCGTCGTCGCCCAGGGGTTCGAGTTCGAGGCTTCGCTCAGCCCGATCCGCGACCTGACCATGACGATGGGCGTCACCTATTCGGACACCAGCTACGAGGACAATCTCGTGGGCCAGGACAACGGGTCGCCGCTCGATCCCGCGCTGCGGCTACTTCCGGGCGACAATCTGTCGAACGCCCCCGAAGTGACCGCCACCGCGTCGCTGAGCTGGACCCCGCCGATCGGCAATTCGGGTCTCTCGGGCCTGTTCTTCATCAACGCCCGCACGACCGACGATTACAACACCGGGTCGGACCTGCTGTATGGCAAGGAACAGGATGCCTATACGATCGTGAACGGTCGCATCGGGATCACCGGGCCGGACCGTCGTTGGGGTCTCGAACTGTGGGCGAACAATGTGTTCGACGTCGACTACACCCAAGTGGCATTCAACACGCCGTTCGTAGCACCGCAGCAGACCTATTCGGCCTTCCTCGCCGAACCGCGGACTTACGGGATCACAGTGCGCGCAGGTTTCTAAAGCGCGTTTATCACGACAAAAAGGGGCCCGGCATCACGCGATGCCGGGCCCCTTTTTCGTGCGCGCCGCCTAAAAAGTCTGGCGCGGCGGGAAAACTAAGGATTTCCTGGTTTCCGCTACGGCACCGATATCATTGAGCAATTTTGAAAAAGCGGTACGAGTGCGTGCGACAGATTTCCTAATATTTACCCCTATCCCTTGACATAAAGACAAAGAGGGCATTGAATTTCGATTGGAAGGTACGCGCGGACAAAAGACGTGCCCCCGAGGGAGAGAGCAATGACCAGATTCACTTTACGCCACAGTTGCGCGATCTGCGCACTCGCGATTTCGGCTCTGTCGGCGAGCCCTGCTCTCGCCCAAGCGGAGGTCGAGACCGCCGGAGCGGCGAACCAGAACGATAACCGCATCATCGTTACCGGCTCCTATATCCGCGGCACTCCCGAGGATGCGGCGCTGCCCGTGGACGTCTTCACCGCCGACGATCTGGCCGAGCAGGGCGTCGACAGCCCG
Source organism: Qipengyuania sp. SS22 (assembly GCF_025736935.1). NCBI lineage: Bacteria > Pseudomonadati > Pseudomonadota > Alphaproteobacteria > Sphingomonadales > Erythrobacteraceae > Qipengyuania > Qipengyuania sp. SS22. The sequence goes on from NZ_CP107048.1 coordinate 1,625,128, forward strand.
CTCGAATTCATCAAGGAACTGCCCTCGGTCGGCGCCTCTTTGGGCGACACCAACCAGTTCTCCACCGACGCGCAGGGCTTCCAGGGCGTCGGCTCGCTCAATTTGCGCGGCCTCGGGCCGCAGCGCACGCTGGTGCTGCTCAACGGCAAGCGCACGATCCTGACGCCGGGCGCCGGGTTCGTCGATACGCAGCTGATGCCGCTGTTCGCGCTCGAACGGATCGAGCTGCTCAAGGACGGTGCCGGGTCGACCTACGGGTCGGATGCGATTGCCGGCGTGGCGAACTTCATCACCCGCTCGACCTTCACCGGCTTCGAACTGCAGGGCGATTACAATTTCATCGACGGTTCCGACAACAATTACAGCCTCAGCGCACTGGCCGGGTTCGAGTTCGCCGATTCCGCCAATTTCGTGATTGGCGCAGGCTGGCAGCACCGCAGCGAACTCGGTGCGAACAAGCGCGATTTTGCCAATGTCGGCTACGAAACAAATCCTTCGGCTTATTCGGCGCTCGCCACGCCGGGGCTGTTTGCCGTCAGCTATTTCGATACCGGCACCAATACGGTGAATACGCAGCTGCGGCCTGACGTCGGTTGTGAGGATCTCGGCGGAACGGTCGATATCGGTCGCTGCTATTTCACCTATGTTCCGTTCGACAACATCACCGAGGACGAGGACCGTTACCAGGTCTTCGGCGAACTCACGATCGACCTCAGCGATACGATCCGGTTCCAGGCCGACGCGCTTTATTCACGCAGCGAGCTGACCTCGCTCAACTATTCGCCGGCATTCCCGCCGACACAGGGACCGAACGGTTCGGGCTTCGTCAGCGCGTTCACGACCTCCCCGGCGAACCCCGGGGTGGCGGCCTTCCTCGACCAGGTCGGACTGCCGCAGAGCTCGCCTACCTCGCCGATCGTGGCGGTCACCAATGTTCTCTTTCGCCCGTTCGGCTTTCTCGGCAATCCGCTCGACCCCGATCGCGGTGCCGGCACCGGTGGTGCGGTCAACGATGCCTTCCGCTTCAGCGGCGGCTTCGAATTCGCGCTCAGCGATACGCTCACCTTGAACGTGGATGGCACGTTCTGGGAATCGGATCGTGAAGCCTACGCGCCCGGCATCATCGGCTCGCGCCTGCAGGCCGCGCTGAACGGCTTCGGTGGCTCCGATTGTACCGGGACCACAGCGGGCGAGAATGGGTGCCTGTGGTTCAACCCCTTTGCCAATGCTGGCGCCGGCAACGGGACATTCAACATCGACAATCCGTTCTACGTCCCGGGCAACGAGAACAGCCAGGAGCTGGTCGGCTGGCTGCAGGTACCCAACGGCACCCGTGAACAGGAATCGCAATTCGTGTTCGACATGGTCCTCGCGGGCGAAACCGGGATCCAGCTTGGCGGCGGTCCGCTGGCCTTCGCCGTCGGCACCCAGTTCCGCGATACGCGCTATTCCAGCGATCCGATCATCCCGGAATCCAATGTCGACATCAATCCGTGCTTCGTCGAAGGCGACCAGAGCTGTGTCGGCACCACCACCGAAGGGGTCGGCCCGTTCATCTTCCTCGGCGGTTCGCGCCCGGTGAAGTTACAGCAGGACGTTTATGCCTTTTTCGCCGAGGTGAACGCACCGATTACCGACCGGATCGAACTGTCGGCGGCAATCCGTTTCGAGGATTACGGCAGCCCGATCGGATCGACGATCAATCCCAAGGGTTCGGCCCGCTTCGAGGTGACCGACTGGCTGACCCTGCGCGGATCGGTGGGCACCACCTTCCGCGGCCCGCTGGCATCGAACGTGTCGCCCAACTTCGTCACCGCACTCGAAGGCTTCACGGCGGCAGGCGGCAATTACAAGTCGAAGGACATCTACGGTAATCCGACCGATCTCGATCCCGAAACCGCCTTCACCTACAATATCGGCGCAATCTTCTCGGCGCCGGTCGGCGGTGGCGATCTGACCTTCTCGGTCGACTACTGGTCGATCGATCTAAAAGACCGCATCACGATCACTCCAGGCAATGCGATCGCGAGCTATGTGGGCAATTTCCAGACCACCGGTCAGGAAGCGGTCGACTGTTCGAGCCCGCTGGTCAATCTGGTTACCTTCTCGAACAACCAGTGCATCCAGGGCACCACACTGGGGATCGACATCAGCCGCGTGCGGACCGATTTCGTCAATGGTCCGGACGTCAAGATCGCGGGTCTCGATTTCGCCTTCGACGCCGAATTCCCGCTGGGCGACAAGGCCGAGCTGGGCTTCGGGGCCAATGCGGTGTGGAATCTCGATTACAGCTTCGACGATTTCATCGTGCAGGATGTCAATGTCCAGCCGGCCTACGATGCGGTCGGCTTCGGCAATTACTTCCGCGATCCGAACACGGTGCCGGAATGGCGCGCCAATGCCTTCGTCCGGCTTGGCTTCGGCGATTTCAATGCGCGCTATTCGGTCCAGCATATCGACGGCGTGACCGACGATCGCTGCGTCACCCGCGATCCCTGCTTCAGCACGGCTGGCGGTGTCGGGACCAACTTCGGTGTCGAGAGCGGGTCGTACACGCAGCACGATTTCTCGGTCACCTACGATCTCCAGCTTGCAGGTGCGGATGTGCAGGTGCAGGTGTCGGTCGACAACTTCACCGATGCCGAACCGGCCGAGGCACAGCTGCCGCTGGGCTACAACCCGTTCATCGGCAATGCCATCGGCCGGAACTATCGTCTTGGTATCCGGACCCGCTTCTAGGCGGTTCCGGCACCACCCGTCACGAAGGGCCCGAGGCGCAAGCTCCGGGCCCTTCCCATTGCTCACAAAGGAAACCACCATGTCGCCATTCGACCTGACCGGGAAAGTCGCTATCGTCACCGGATCGAGCCGCGGGATCGGCCGCGCCATTGCCGAGGGCCTCGCGGCGCAGGGCGCGCGCGTGGTCATCTCAAGCCGCAAGCAGGACGCCTGCGAGGAAGTTGCCGCCGAAATCAATGCCGCGCATGGCGATGGCAGCGCCGTCGCGATCGCAGCGAGTATTTCGGAAAAAGTGCAGCTCGAGGATCTGTTCGTGCAGACCGCCGCCCAGCTCGGCCCGGTCGATATCCTCGTCTGCAATGCGGCGAGCAATCCCTATTACGGATCGATGGACGGGATTGCCGACGAGCAGTTCCGCAAGATTCTCGACAACAATGTCCTGTCGAACCACTGGCTGATCCAGCTGGCGCTGCCCCATATGCGCGATCAGGGCGACGGCGCGATCGTGATCATCAGCTCGATCGGCGGCTTGCGCGCCTCGACCGAGATCGGCGCCTATTGCATTTCCAAGGCGGCCGACTTCCAGCTGGTGCGCAATTACGCTGCCGAGAATGGCAAGCACGGCATCCGCGTCAACGGCATCGCGCCGGGGCTGGTCAAAACCGATTTCGCCAAGGCGCTATGGGAAAATCCGCAGGCACTGACCGCGACCGAGAAGGCGCTGCCCATGCGCCGGATTGGCGAGCCGGGCGATATTGCCGGTGCCGCAGTCTACCTGTCCTCACCCGCCGCGAAATGGACCACAGGCCAGACCATCGTTGTCGATGGCGGGGCGACGATCTAGCGCGGCCGCGTCAGGGTAGTTCGCTGCCGCCGAGCGCCTGCCACAGCACCACGCGCGCGCGCTGCGCCCGGCCCCGTGCTGCCGCCGCACGCTCGCCGCTGGCATCGGCGGCGCGGCGCGCCTCGAGCACTGTCAGGAAATCGGCAAGCCCGGCTTCATAGCGGGTATTTGCGAGACGCGCGGCGCGCTGCAGATTAGCGGCTTCCTGCGCCACCGCTGCGGCTTCGCCGTCGGCTGCCTCGACCAGTCCATAACCCGCCTCGGCATCGCCCAATGCCGTGAAGACGGCACCGCGATAGCTCTCGAAAGCGGCGCGCTTTTCCGCCGCCGCGCCATCGATCTCGGCCTCGACCCGGCCGAAGTCGAGCAGGGGCCCCGCGATCGTTGCGGCAAGCGAACCGACCACGGATGCGCTATCGAACACATCGCCGATCCCAAAGGCTAAAAGGCCGATCGCGCCCGAGAGGTCGAATACCGGGAAGCGGCGGCGCGCAGTCGCGGCCAGTTCGGCATCCTCGGCCACCAGCGTGGCTGCCGCGACCAGCACATCGGGGCGATTTGCGAGCAAGGCGGAAGGCAAGCTGGCGGGCGGTGCGGACAGTTCGCCGACAGGCTCACCCAGCGCCAGCGCACTGCGAACCTGCGCCCCGCCCTGCGCGGTCAGCGTGACCAGGCGGCCCAGCAGTCGCGCGCGTTCGCTTTCCAGCGCGGCGAGGCGGCTACGCGAACTGGCAGAAGAGCTTTCGGCGCGCACACGGTCGAAACCGGGTGCGATGCCCGCGCGCTCGCGCACACCGGCAAGCCGCGCCAGCTCCTCTGCCGAGCCCAGATCGTTGCGCACTTCCGCCTCGCGTGCCTGCAGCGTGCGCCAGTCGATCACCGTCGCGGCAATTTCCGCCAGCAGCGCGCTGCGCACCGCACGCGCGCTGGCATCGGCAGCATCCACCCGCGCCAGGGCCGCACGCTCCTGCGCGCGCAACCGCCCGAACAGGTCGAGATCCCAGCGCGTGGTCAGATTGGCGGCATAGGACACGCGTTCGGTGTCGAAGCTCACACCGGTCGGCAGGCTGCCGCCGAAGGAATTGGGATTGGTCCGCGTACCGGTGACCGACGCTTCCGCACCCACCGTGGGCAGCCGTTCGGCCCCCGCGCGATCGGCCCCGGCGCGGGCTTGTTCGACGCGGGCAGCCGCTTCGGCCAGTGTGGGCGACGAAGCGAGCGCCTGCGCGGCCAGCGTATCGAAGGCCGGATCGCCGATGGGCAAAAGCTGGGCGAGCGCGGTGCCGACAGGCGCCTCGGGAGCGAACAGGAAGCTGTCGGGCAGGACGGGGACGGGAGTCGCGACGTCAGGCGGCGGCCCGCCGACGCAAGCGGCCAGTGACAGCGCGCTCGCCGCAACCAGGAGCGAGCGGGCTCTCATTCTTCTGCTCCCCGCGCGGCAATATAGCCATCGACCTGTTGGCCGACACGGAACAGCCCATCGGTTTCGGGCAGTTCGTAAATCACTTGCAGCACGCGGACATCGACGCGTTCGGCCGCGCTGTTGGTGAGCGAGCGCTTCGGCACCACCCGCGGTTCGGCGCGGACGAACTTGGCCTCGACCTGGCGATCCGCGGCGCCGCGCGGGCTGACCGTGGCGGGTGCGCCAAGCTGGAGCCGCGGGGCCTGTTCTTCATCGATATCGATGCGCACATGCAGCGGCTGGGTCTGCCCCATCTCGATAAAGGGCAGCGCGCCGCCCCCGCCCATCGTGCTGACATATTCGCCCTTGCGGATATTCACCGCGAGGATTTCGCCCGCAATCGGTGCGCGGACGGTCAGCCGCGCGATTTCGGTCTCCGCCGACCCGGCGCGTGCCTGCGCGGCCTGCAGGCGCGCCTGCGCCAGCCGGGCGCGTTCGTTCGCGGAAGCCGCCTCGCCCTCGGCGCGGATCACTTCGGCGCGGCTGACGGCGGCGGGATCCTCGACATTGCGATAAAGCGCGAGCTGGCGCGCGGCGGTGGCGCGCGCGCTTTGCGCTTCGGCAATCGCCGCACGGGCTTCGGCGATCGCGGCAGTGGCTTCGCGCAGCTGTGCGCGGACCGCCCGATCATCGACCGTGAACAGCACGTCGCCTTCTTCGACACGGTCACCCGGTTCGACCAGCAGCCCGGTGATCAGCCCCGACAGCGCCGAGCCGATCTGGATGGTTTCGCTCGACGGTTCGACCACCCCGGCGCCTGCGACACGGGCCTCGGCGGCGAGGTTCGCCGGCGCATGCGGCGGTTCGCGGCCCGGTTCGGACAGCTCGCGGTCGGGCAGGCCGACGAGGATGAAGATCACTGCGGCGACCAGGCCAAGCAAGGCGATTACCGGCAGGGTCTGGCGCGAGAAGCTGAGGTTTTTCCAGTCGAGAGCCATGTCAGTGTCCTTCGGGCATATCGCTGCCGTCGTGCGTGATCCGCCCGTCCTCGAGCACGAGAATCCGGTCGGCGAGGTCGAAAATGCGGTTGTCGTGGGTGACGATGATGCAGGCGCGATCGGGCGCGACCGCAACTTCGCGCAGCAGGTCCATCACTCGCCGTCCCGAAGAAGCATCGAGCGCGGCGGTGGGTTCATCACACACCACCAGCCGCGGTTCGTGCACCAGCGCGCGGGCGATCGCGACGCGCTGCTGCTGGCCGCCCGAGAGCTGGCGAGGCAGCTTGTCCGCCTGATCGCCGATGTTGAGCTTCTCCAGCATGGCGACCGCCCGTGCGCGCGCTTCCAGCCGGTCCATTCCCTGCGCGATCAGCGGAACCGCGGCATTGCTGGCGGCATCGATCGAGGGGATGAGATTGTACTGCTGGAAGATGAAGCCGATGTTCTGCAGGCGGAATTCGACGAGCGCGGTGTCGTCCAGTTCATAAATGTCGGTGCCGAAGACCTTCACCTCGCCCAGCGTCGGCCACAGAATGCCGCACATGATCGAGATCAGCGTGGTCTTGCCCGACCCGCTTTCCCCCACCAGGAAAGTCAGCTCGCCCGCGCGGATATCGAGATCGATGCCGTGCAGCACGGTAATCGTCTGCTGCCCCGCCTGGAAATCGCGCGTGACACCGCGCGTGCAGATTGCCGCGTCGGGCTTGCAGCCGCCAATGGCGCTGGTGTCCAAGATCGTACCCATCAGCGGAACACCGAAGCGGGTTCGGTCCGCAGCACATTGCGCAGCGCCAGCCAGCCGGTCAGCGCCAGGATCAGGAACACCGCGACCATGCTGATCAGCGGGATCTGCCAGGGAATATAGAACCCCTTGAAGGTCGGATTGGCGGAAAAGCCCCAGATGAAGAACACCGTCCCGAGCACGCCCAGCCCATAGCCGATCAGCCCGACCAGCCCCGCTTGTACCGCCACCATGCGGCGGATCTTGCGATTGGTCACCCCGATCGCCTTGAGCGCGCCGAACTGTTTGATATTGTCGCGGATGAACAGGCTGAAGGTCAGCCCGACAATGGCCACGCCGACGATAAAGCCAAGCAGGACCGTAATCCCGAAATTGAGCGGGATACCCGTATTTTCGATGATGAAATCGATCCCGTCCTGCGCAAATTCGTCACGCGTCTGCGCCTTCAGCCCGGTCTCTCGTTCGATCCGTTCCGACAGTGCCTTGGCGTCGGCCGGGTCTTCTGCTCCGACCAGCACGAAGGACAGCCGGTTGCGCGTTCCGGGGACGTAGTTCAGCGCCTGGCTGTATTTGGTGTAGAGCACCACCGTGCTGGTGAAGCTCGGCGTCGCATCGGCGATCCCGCGGATCACCGCGCGCTGGTCGTTGAGTTCGAGCCGCTCGCCGATCGGCGACTGGCCGGGGAACATGCGGGTCGTACCGACATCGTCGATGATCACGCTGCCGGGCTGCGACAGGACATCGGGTGAGCCTTCGATCATGCGCTTGGGCAGACCGATCAGCGTGGCATCGTCGACTCCGATCACTGCGACCCCTTCGAGGTCACCATCCTTGGTGCGTACGCTGGCTTGCGCCCGGATATGCGGCACGGCCCAGCCCACGCCGGGCACGCTGCGGACCTTGTCTAGCGCGGTGGAGGGCATGGCATAGGCGACGTCGGTGGTTCGGCTGACTGGATCCATGACCCAGATATCGGCGCTGGAGACATTGTATACGCCGCTGGCGCCGCGCTCGATAAGATTGACGAAAATGGTCAGCTGCTGGGTGATCAGCAGCGTCGAAAACGCGATACCGAAGACCAGCCCATAGAACTTCTGGGCATCCCCGGTGAGCATCCTGATCGCGATCCAGAGCACGTTCGCTTGCCTTCGCCTGAGCATTCGTCCAATATTGAACGATTGCGTTCAATTGAACGGAGGCGTTCAAATTGTCAAGTAACGAAGCGAAACGTACCGGGCGTCCGGCCGACGAGGCCAAGCGCGAGGCGATCCTGGCGGCAGCTGCGGCCAGCTTCTTCGAGCGTGGCTTTGCGGCCAGTTCGATCGAGCAGATCGCGGCCGATGCCGGCGTTTCCAAGGTCACGATCTACAACCGTTTCGGCGACAAGCGCGCGCTGTTCGCGGCGGCGGTCGAAATGGAATGCGAGCAGATGCGGGGCAGCTTGCAAGTGCCCGAGGTCGCCTCGGGCAGCCTGCGCGACCGGCTGACCGCCGTGGGCGAGGCCATGGTCGCCTTTACCTCGCGGCCCAAGATGGTCCAGTTCGACCGCCGCATCGCAGCAGAGACCGAGCATGACCCCGCGGTCGGTGCAGCCTTCCTGGAGGCCGGCCCCCATCGCATGAAGCAGTCTTTCGCGGCGCTGATCGCCGCCATGCACGAAGCGGGCGAAGTCGAGGTGGCGGACCCTGCACTCGCTGCCGAACAATTCGCCAGCATGTGCAAGGGTATGGGCGATCTCGAACGCCGCTTCGGCGCCCCCGTCGACCCGCAGCGCAATCGCAAACGGATCGCCGGCGCGGTCGAAGTGTTCTGCCGTGCCTATGCCAGCGACCCGGCCTGCGAGAGCGAAGCGGGAAGCTAGTTCTCCAGCGAGATCGATATCCGGCGGTTGCGCGGGTCGGTGGGGTCGCCCGCAATCAGCGGTTCGGTATCGGCAACCCCCTCGATCCGGCGGAACCGCTCGCGCGAAATCCCGTGACGGATGAGATCCTGCCGCGTCGTTTCGGCGCGTCCGGCCGAAAGCGACCAGTTGTTGACCCGCGTCGGGTCGCGATATTTGAGCGCATCGGTATGGCCGCGCACAGTGATCTTGCCGCCTTCGGGCGCAATTGCCTCTGCGACGAGATCGAGCAGGTCGCGCGCATCGGTGGTGAGGACCGTCGTGCCGAGCGAGAACATCGAGAAATCCGCATCATCGACCAGATCGATCCGGATGCCGGTGGTGGTGTTGATCATCCGCACCTGGCCCATCAGCCGCTTGAGCCGTTCGCGGTCAGCGACCGCTTCGGTTACGCGCTGCTGGATCCGCTTGATGCTCGCCGTGCCTTCCTTGGACCCGCCCGTCGCATCGCGGGGAACGGTCAGGGTCTTGGTCCCGGTCTGCCCTGCGGCATGCGGGTAGTTATCGACGTCCACCAGCGAAGAACCGCCCAGAACGCCGTCCGCGCCCGCGCTTTGTTCCTTGGTCTTCACCAGCGTCGGAGTGAAGTAATCGGCCAGCCCCTTGCGCTGGTCCTCGGTGGTCGCGCCGAGTAGCCAGAGCAACAGGAAAAAGGCCATCATCGCGGTGACGAAATCGGCATAGGCGACTTTCCACGCGCCGCCATGATGACCCGCTTCGACGACGGTCACCTTCTTGACGATGATCGGGGCCGGATCGTTGCGCCCGGCGGCGGAGCTGGCCATGTTACCGCCCTCGCAGCGCGTCGAGGAGTTCGTTCAGCCCGGGCCGCACGCTGTGGCCGAGCCCCGACCGCGCGCTTTCCACCACCAGCGGCTGCGGATGGCCATAGAGCGAGGCAATGATCACCTGCTTGACCGCGTGGAATATCTGCTCGTCCTGTTCGAGCACCTGCTTCAGCCGTCCCGCAAGCGGACCGACGATGCCATAGGCAAGCAGCACGCCGAGAAAGGTGCCGACCAGCGCGGCGCCGATCATCTTGCCGAGGATTTCAGGCGGTTTGTCGATCGAGCCCATGGTCTTCACAACGCCCAGCACGGCGGCAACGATGCCCAGGGCGGGGAGCGCATCCGATAGTGTTTCGAGATTGTGCTGCGGTTCGCGCAATTCGTGGAAATGCGTCTTCATCGCATTGTCCATGACCTCTTCGACCGCATGCGTTTCCAGCGTGCCGGAGGATACCACCAGCAGCGTCAGCGTGTCGCAGATCAGCGCGACCAGCGCGGTGTTCTTGAGCAAATTGGGATAAGCGCTGAACACGGTGGAATTTTCCGGTTCCTCGAGATGGCTTTCGAGCGCCACGGGTCCATCGTTCTTGAGCATGCGCATCAGCTGCGTGGTCAAGGCGATCGCATCGATATGGTCCTGCTTGTCGTGCTGGGGCCCCTTGAAGATCTTCCCGAATGCACGGCCGATCGCCTTCAGCCCGTCGAGCGAATTGCCCGCGACCATCGCGCCGATCGCGGCACCGCCGATGATCAGCATTTCATAGGGCATGGCGGCCATCACCGGGCCCAGCGCGCCGCCGCTGAGCATGAAGCCGCCGAACACCATGACGAGCAGGACAACAATGCCGATAATCGCGTACATTTGAAAAATTCCTTCGGAAGGCGCGATCAGCGCAGCATTGAGAACAGCGAGAGATTGGCGAGGCGCACGAAGCTGGCCTGGGTCGCCTCGAGAACCGTCAGCGTCTCCTGCAGCCGGCTCATCGTGACCGCGATATCCGCACCGCCGACGCTCATGCGTTCGTCGGCAATGCGTTCGGTGTTGATTTCGCGGCGCTCGCTCATGAGATCGATCCAGTTGAGCCGCGCGCCGACAACGGTTTGCGCAGTGGTCACCTTTTCCAGCCCCCGGTCGAGATCGGCGAGCGCCGCCGAACTGGCATCGGCGGCCGCCTGGCCTCCGCCTGCCAGCGCTATCGCCAGCCCGTCGAGGACCGCGAACAGATCGGTAGGCCCGGATGCGGCGTCGAACTGGAAAACTTCCGGCCCGGTCATTCCGGGGATCACCGATTGTCCTTCGCCGATTTCGAGCGGCGTGACGGCGGCAGTGCCGACGAATTGCACGCCATTGCCGCTGCCATTGTCGATATAGGCCTTGCCCGCGGCCTGCCCCCCGAGGAGCGCGTGCCCCGTGATGTTGCGGCTGTTGCCGAGCAGCACGAGATTTTCGCGCAGGCTGGCCACTTCCACGCCGATGGCAGCGCGCTGGTCATCGTTGAGCGTGCTCACTGTCGCCTGCACGGCCAGTTCACGCACCCGCATGACAATATCGGCGATCGAGCCGAGCGTCTGGTCGGTAAGCGCGAGATCGGCCTCGGCGAGCTCCGAATTGCGGGTGTCGACGCTGGTAATGCGTTCGGTGCGCGCGAGCATCCGCAACCGCGCCGCGGCCACGGGATCGTCCGAAGAGCGTTCGAACCGTTCGCCCGTCCCGATCTGCTGCTGCAGCGTTTCGGCCTGCGCGCGCAGGCTGCCGATCTGGCGCGTGCTGCGTTCATAGAACGCCCCGGTGCTGAGATTGATCATCGCCCGATCCGCAGAAGAGTGTCGAAGATATCGCTGGCCGTCTGCATCGCGCGGCCCGAGGCCTGGAAGGCCTGCTGGAAGCGGATCAGATTGGCGGCCTCGGAGTCGAGATCGACCCCGGATTGCTGTTCGAGCGAGATGCGCGCGGAGGACGCGATCGTCTCCAGCGCGCTCTGCGTGACATTGCGCCCCGCGACCTTGCTCGACACGTCGAACAGGATCCCGCTGAGCTCCTGCGCGGGATCGAGCGCGGCCAGCGACTGGCGCAGCGCGTTGAGATTGGCATCGTCGCGGCTGGAGGCCCCCGCCCCTGCGGGCGCGGTCGCCAGACCGCGGCCCTCGCTCATGACGACGCGCAGCGCTCCGGCGGTACTGCCGGAGAAGATCGGTTGCCCCTGCGTGCCGTCGAGCGCGACGCCTGCGGCCTGCGCATTGTTCACCGCATCGGCGATGGTCGCCGCGACCGTATCGAGACGGGTGCGGACCGCCGCCAGTTCGGTCAGCGCGAGCGATGCGCCCGCGAGGCTCCCCGAACCCGGACTCACCGCCTGGCCGTCGACTGCGAAACTGAGCGTTCCGTCGGCAGCGGTGGCCGAGGACAGGGTCCCCGCAGTGCCGCCCTGGACGAAACTGCGCGGGGGATTGGTACCCAGCGAAACCGCAACGGTTCCGTCTGCGGCGAAGCTCGTCGTGAGCGCGGTGAAGCCCGACAGGCGTTCGAGCAATTGGTCGCGCTGGTCGAGCAGTGCCGCGCGGTCGCTGCTGCCGCTGCCGGCGCGCGTCAGCCGCAGGTTTACCCGCGCCAGTTCGCCGCCGATGATGTTGGCATCGGATATCTGCGCTTCGGCATCGAACCGCAGGCCATCGCCCACCGCATCGAAACCCGAGGCGGTGATGTTGAACTTGTTCGCCAGCGTCGAGGCTTCGGCGACCACTGCGGCACGCCGCGACGGATCGACCGGGTCGCCCGCAAGCTGCTGGAGCGCGGCTTCGAATTCTACGATCGAAGTGAACACGCCCGATTGTTCGAGCGCGCCTTCCATATTGCTCAGGCCCGTCAGTTCGACATTGGCGCGCTGGAGATCACCCGAAGTCCGGCGTACTTCGCCCTGCAGGAAGGCATCTGCATTGCGGCGAATTTCCGCAACGCGTGCGCCCGACAGCGAGATATCGCCGATCCGGCCCGCCCCGCCCGAGGCCGAGACTTCCTCGATCCGCAGGCTGCGCCGGACATAGCCGTCGCTCGACGCATTGGCGATGTTCTGCGCGGTGACGTCGAGCGCGCCGCGCGCCGCGCGTGCGCCGCTGGCGGCGATCGAGAGGAGATCGGAAGCCATCAGCGGTCACCCTGCGGCAGGAAGCGCGCCAATTGCTGTTCGATCGCCTGGGCGAAGCCGAGCTGGCCGGATTCGGCCGTGACTTCCGCGAAACGCGCATCGCGCATCTCGCGGAAGGTTTCCTCGCCCTCGCCGCCGAACAGCTCGTTGCCGCCGAAATCGGTGCTACGCGCGCTCGACAGCATCTGCCGCAGCAGAATCGCTTCGAACTGCTGCGCAGCCTGCCGCAATTCCTCGCGGATCGGCGAGGCTTCACGCTCGGGCAGCGGTGTCGCACCGGCGATATTGATGGGGTAAGTCGTCATATGATCACGAGCTCCGCGGTCAGCGACCCGGCCTGTTTGAGGCCTTCGAGGATGGCGACCAGATCGGCCGGGCTTGCCCCCAGCGCGTTGAGTGCATCGACCACTTCGGCGAGCGAAGCGCCCGGGCCCACGCGCGACACCACACTGCCTTCTTGTCGCGCGGTGATCGTGCTGTCGGGTTCGAGCGCGGTCTGCCCGCGGCTGAAAGGTTCGGGCTGGACCACGAGCGGATTCTCGTCGATCCGCACCACCAGGCTACCGTGGCTGATGGCGGCGGGCGCCAGCCTTACCGCGCTGGAGATGACGATCGTGCCGGTCCGGCTGTTGATCACGACCTTGGCCGCGCGTTCGGCCGGGTTGATATCGAGCATTTCGATATCCGCCATGATTTGCGCGCGCGTGTTGGCACCCGGCGGCAGCATCAGCGCCAGCGTGACGCCGTCCTCGACCAGCGCCATGCCCGGATAGGCGGCATTGATCGCATCGCGCACACGCGAGATGGTGAGGAAGTCGGCCTGGTAAAGGTTCCAGCGCAGCACTTCGGTGAAATCGAAATTGCTCGCCACCGCCTGTTCGACGCTGGCGCCGTCGGCAATCCGGCCCACGGTCGGGACATTGACGGTCAGCTTCGATCCGTCCTGCCCCGATACGCCGAGACCGCCGACCGCGAGGTTGCCCTGCGCCATCGCGTAGATCTGTCCGTCGGCGCCATAAAGCGGCGTCATCACCAGCGCGCCGCCGCGCAGCGACTTGGCCTTGCCCATGGTCGAAACGGTCACGTCGATCCGCTGGCCGGGCTTGGCGAAGGCCGGCAGTTCGGCAGTGATGATTACCGCCGCCGCATTCTTGAGCGCGGGATTGACCCCCGGCGGAAGCTGCAGACCGAGACGACCCGATACGCCGCGCATGGCCTGGGTCGCATAGGCGAAATTGTCGTCGCCCGACCCGTCGAGCCCGACGACGATGCCATAGCCGGTCAGCTGGTTCGAGCGGACCGACTGGAACTGGCCGAGATCGCGCACGCGCTCGGCAGCTGCCGGGACCGGCAGCAGCGCGAGCAGGGCGAAGAAGAAGAGAGCGAAGCGGCGGATCATGATGACTATCCTCAGAAGGGCGAAATCGCGCCGAAGAAGCGGGACAGCCAGCCTTCGCGGCTGGCGCGCTGGACCGAACCGGCGCCCGAATAGGAAATCCGCGCATCGGCCACCCGGATCGACGGGATCCGGTTGTCCTGATCGATATCGGCGAGGCGGATGATGCCCGAAAGCTGCACCCATTCTTCGCCCTGGCTCAGTTGCATGACCTTTTCCCCGCGCACCAACGCCGTCCCGTTGGGTCGGACCTCGACAATGGTGACGGTCAGGTCGGCCCGGATCGAACTGGCTTGAGAAGCATCGCCCGAACCCTTGAACGACGCGCGGCCCGAGGCATTAAGGTCGCTGTCGTCAATGCCGACGAATTCGGGCAGCGACAGGCCGATACTGCCGTCGCGCTTGGTCGAACCGCTGGTCGATTTGGACGTCTGCGTCCGCTCGACCAGGGCGATGGTGACGATATCACCGATCCGCGCTGCGCGGTTGCCGTAATAGAGCGGCGCATAGCCGTGGCTGGCCTGGTAGATGGCCCCGTCGTGGTGGCGGGTCGGCGCGGCCTGGGGCGCGGGCGGAAGTACTGCAGCGAACCCTTCGGGGCGCGCGGAACCACCACCGCAGGCAGCCAGTGCGAGCGTCAGCGGGACAAGACAGAAAGCGGGTTTCATGGCGAACGTCCTCACAGGGTCTGGTTGGCGTTGCGCAGCATTTCGTCGACGGCGGAGACCATCTTCGAGCTGATTTCATAGGCGCGCTGGCATTCGATCATCTCGACCAGCTCCTCGACGATATTGACGTTCGAGGCTTCGAGCATGCCCTGGCGGATATTGCCGCGGCCGTTCTCGCCGCCCGGGGCCAGCTCGGCTGCGCCGCTGGCGGCGGTCTCGACGAGAAAGTTGTCGCCGATCGCCTGCAAGCCTGCGGGATTGGTAAAGCGGGCCACCTGGATCTGGCCGAGCTCGGCCGGTTCGGCCTCGCCGGGCATCGCTGCCGACACGGTGCCGTCGGGCGATACCGCGACCGCGGTCGCGCCTTCGGGAATGGTGATCGCCGGCTGCACGGCATAGCCCTGCTGGGTGACCAGCTGCCCTTCGGCGGACTGGGTGAAATTACCTGCGCGGGTATAGCCGATGCGGCCACCGGGCAGTTCGACCTGGAAATAGCCGTCGCCGTCGAGCGCGAGGTCATAGGCGTTGCCAGTCGTGCTGAGCGCGCCCTGAGTCATGATCTGGCTGGTCGACTGGACCGCCACGCCGGTACCGAGATTGAGCCCGGTGGCATAAGCGGTTTCGCCCGATGAGCGCTGGCCCGCGACACGCGCATCCTGATAGGCGAGCGTGGCAAAATTGGCGCGGTCGCGCTTGAAGCCGGTGGTGCCGACATTGGCCAGATTGTTGGCGATGACGCGCATGCGCGAATCCTGGGCCTCGAGCCCGGTACGGGCGACCTGAAGGGCTGAAGTGGGCATGGTCTATCCTTTCCCTGATTAGCCGAGGCGCATGAGCTGCGCGCCGCTTTCGTCGATTTCGCGTGCGGTCGAGATGACCTTGCTACGCATGGCGAAGAGGCGCTGGGCATCGATCATCTCGACCAGCACTTCGGTGGTTTTCACATTGGATCCTTCGACCGCGCCGACCTTGACGGTCGCCGCTTCGTCGGTCGGCAGGATGCCGCCGCCTTCGACCCGGAAGAGGCCGTCGAGCCCCTTGCTGATCGGCGAGCCCTGCCACGCTGCCAGCTTGATCCGGCCGATTTCGGCGGGTGGCTGGTCAGGCGTGGCGGGATCGGCCAGCGTGATCGTGCCGTCGGGCGCGATCGCGGGAAAGCCGGTCGGCGGGATAGTGATCGGGCCGGTCTCGCCCATTACCGGGAGCCCCTCGCCATTGACGAGCAGGCCGGTGGCCGAAATCGACAGGTCGCCGCGCCGTGTATAGGCCTCGGTGCCGTCGGTCGCCTGCACCGCCATCAGCGCGTCGGTCGCCATCGCGATGTCGAGATCGCGCCCGGTCTGGACGATTTCGCCTGCGGCCATATTCGCGCCGCGCACGCGAGCGGTCTGCATCGCGCGCGCCTCGTTGGGCTGCCCCTCGATGGTGACGGCCCGCTGGTCGAGCATTTCGGCACGAAACCCGAGCGTGTTGGCATTTGCCATATTGCTCGCGATGACACGCTGGCTGTCCATCGACGCCCGCATGCCCGAAAGCGCGGTATGGATGAGGCGGTCCATGGCGATCAGGTCCGCAGGTTGATGACGGTCTGCGAGATCTGGGTCGCGGTGTCGATCGCCTTGGCGTTCGCCTGGAAGTTACGCTGGGCGGTAATCAGCCCGACGAGTTCCTCGGCGATATCGACGTTCGAACGCTCGAGCGCGCCCGAGAGCAGCGAGCCATTGGCGCCCGAACCGGGCGAACCATAGCTTGCCGGACCCGACAGGCCGGTGCCTTCCCAGTTTGCCGAGCCGACCTTCTTGAGACCGGTAGGCGAAATGAAGTTGGCCAGCGCGACCCCGCCGACGGGTTCGACCGAACCATCGGTATAGGAGGCCTGGACCACGCCCGTGCTGGAGATGGTAACCCCGGCGAATTCGGCACCCGCGGCGTTGGTCTGCGGGACTGTGGCATCGCTGATCGCATTGCCGGTCACTGCACCATTGGCATCGACCGGAAACAGCTGCAGCCGGTTGCCCGCACTGTCGGCGATGTGCCCGGTCTCGGTCATCGTGAACGAGCCTGCGCGGGTATAGAGCGTCGAGCCGTCGGCAGGCGAGCGCATGGTGAAGAAGCCATCGCCGGTCAGCGCGAGATCGAGCGCCGAACCGGTCTGTTCGACCGGGCCGAGCGAGAAGTTCTGCGTGATCGATTCCACCGAAGCGCCGATCCCCTGGATCATGCGCGGGTTGGTCAGCGCCGAACCGGCGACGATCTCGGAGAATTCGGTGCGGCTGCGCTTGAAGCCGTAGGTCTCCGAGTTGGAAATATTATGCGCGATCACGCCGAGCGAGGTCTGCGCATTCTTCATGCCGTTGAGCGAGGTATAGAAGGACATCGAATGTCTCCCTGATCAGATTTCGGTGGCGGACTGGGTGGTGACGATCAGCTGGTCGAGCTTGTCCGCGATCTGCTCGAGCATGGCATTGGTTTCCGACACGCCGGCGAGCGAGGAGAACTGCGCCATCTGGGCGAGCATTTCCTTGTTATCGACCGGATCGAACGGATCCTGCTGTTGCATCTGGACGGTCAGCAGGCGCAGGAAATCGCCCTGCCCCAGCGCGTCCATGCCGCGGCCGGATGTGGAAGTGGTGGAAGCGACCGGCGAGGTCGTCTGGGTAGTTATGGTGGTCATTTCATTCTCATCGTTTCGAGCATGAGCTGCTTGGCGGTCGACATGGCCTCGACCATGTTGCGGTACTGGCGCGAGGCTTCGAGCATCTCGACCATCTCGGCGTTCTCATCGACGGGGGCTTCCCAGACATCGCCATTCTCGTCGGCGAGCGGGTGGCCCGGATCGTGACGGCGGATCGGCGCGACATCTTCGCGCACCACCCCGCCGACGCGGACCGACGAAAGCCCCGAGGCACGGTCGAGCTCCTGCTCGAACACGGTGCGCATCGGGCGGTAGGCTTCTTCCTCGCTGCCCGAGACCGAACCCGCATTGGCCAGGTTCGACGCCGCGGTGTTCATCCGCACGAGCTGCGCGGACATGGCGCGGTGGCCAACCTCGAAGAAGGATGTGGGCCCCGCCATCGTCATTCGCCCCGGATCGCGCGGGTGACGGTTTCGACCCGTCCGCGCAGGAAGTTGAGCGTGGCGGTGTAGGCAACCGCGTTTTCGGCGAAGGCGGCCTGTTCGGTCGACATCTCGACCGTGTTGCCGTCGAGGCTGGCCATGGTCGGAATACGGTACTGGATCGCGCCATCGGTCGCGCGGTCGGCCTGCGCGCCGCCCAGGCGTGCCTGCAGCGCGGCAGCAAAGTCCACGTCGCGGGCCTTGTATCCGGGTGTCGCCGCATTGGCGATATTCGAACCGAGCACACCCATGCGCTGCGACCGGATCTCCAGTGCCGCCCCGTGAATGCCGAACAAACCTTCGCTCATGTGAGCCTCCGCAAAATATACGGGAGATGTTCAGCAAGGGGCGTGCCAAAACCCGATTGCCGCGCCCCGGCAGGCGAAACCGGCAGGATGTGGCAAGGTCTTGCCGGAAAGCGGCAAAGTTCGGCTGCCGCATAAATCCTGCCCAGCCCGCGCCGTTCTTGGTCAGCAAGGAGTAGCTACCCCATGCTGGAAACCTGGTTCGATCCCGAAGCGATCGCCATTGTCCTCGTCGGCACGCTCGTCGCCACGCTGCTGCGTTGCGGGGTGGCGGACAGCCGCATCGCCATCGGCGCATTGCGCGGATTGTTCGAACGCGCGTTCGACGTGGCGCGGGCCAAGGGCGAACTGGCCCTGCAGATCCGCGAGATTGCCGATGACGGCTTTATCCGCGCCGAGCCGCATCATTTCGGCGATAGCGAATTCGACAGCCTGTCCGATCTGATCATCAGCCAGCGTTCGATCCAGTCGCTTCACGGCGAACACCAGAAATTCAAGGAAGCGCGGCTGGCCAATGCGCAAACCGCCATGCGCGTGTTCGATTGCGCGGCGGAACTGGCGCCGGTGCTGGGTCTGGCGGGCACGCTGGTCGCGCTGGGCCAGGCGCAGGGAACGGCGGCGCAGGATACCGGCCTGGTCGGCGCTATCGCCATGGCAGTCGTCACCACGCTGTACGGCCTCCTGGCCGCGAATTTCCTCTTCGCCCCACTGGGCAGCGCGATTGCGCGCAAGTCGCGGCAGGAAGAGCGCGACCGCGATGCAGTTCTCGAATGGCTCGCCCACGGGATACGCCAGACCGGCGTGGCCAGCGGCGCGCCACACAGCGAGCGCGACGCGGCATGATCCTGCGCGCGGCTTCGGGCTGGCAAACGGTAACCGCGGACCTCGCGCTGATCCTGTTCCTGATCACGGCACAGGCGGTGCGCGAGACTCCCGCCCCGCCGCCAGAAGTCGAGGCCGAAATCGAAGCCGAGCCCGAGGCTGAAATCGACGTTGAAGAACCGGCGCCGGTGACATCCTCCGCACTTGCGCTGCACAAGCCCGCGCCGGGCGAAAGCGTCCACGAATGGCTGCTCGCCGCCGTTACCGACGAGCGGCAGGTCGCAACGATTTCGATCGGCTATGCCCCGGGCCAGCGCGAACAAGCCCTGGCAGAAGGCGAACGCCTGCTGGGTGAAGCCGAGGCCGCCGGCGTCGCCGCGCGGCTGATCGCGATGCCGAACGCGTCCGACGACATCCTCGTGTCGGTCGATTACCTCCGCACGGCGCCGGATGGCACGAACCTTGCTCCGTAACCGCGAAGACCCCCATGCCGGGGGTGGTTTCGCGAACCGGAGTCAGGATCGACCATGCGTCACACATTGCCCCTAACACTCGCCGCCGCGCTGTGTGCGAGCGCCGCCGCCGCAGCAGCGCCCATGGACCTGTCGATCATCGATCGCGCGGTCACCGATTTCACCGGCGCCGATATCGGCCAGCCAGGGGGCGCCAAGCTACCCGTCGACCGCCGCCTGAGGCTCACCGCCTGCCAATCGCCGCTCGACCTGCAATGGTTCGGCCGCGACCAGCGTTCGGTCCAGATCGCCTGTCCGAGTGCGGGCTGGCGTATCTATGTCGCCGTCGACGGCGGTTCGGGCAGCGGCCGCTACGCCGCCGCCCCCGAATATGGCGAGACGATCGTCGCGCGCGGCGAGAACGTCAGCATCCTCGTGCGCGGCAAGGGGTTCACCCTCACCCGGCAGGGGGCTGCCGTGGAAGACGGCGCGCGGGGCGAATGGATCAAGGTCCGCGCCACTGGGCAGCGCACCGAAACGCTGCGCGCAATGGTGATCCGCCCGGGCCAGGTCGGCATCGATTTGCCGTAAGCGGCAAAATAATTGCCGGGGAGTTAAACCCGCGCATCGATCGCCGTTCTGTTGGTCAACCAGCTTATGGAGCGAAACGATGCGTATTGTCGGATTGCCGGAATTCTCGGGAGCAGTGGTGCGTCCAGGCGCAGCAATTACCCCTGCCGGGAAGATTTCTCCCGCGCAGAAGGTTGCTGCGGAAGCACGCGAGGCCGAAGCTCCCATATCGACATCGCGCGTTTCTGCCGGCCCTGAGGGTCCCGTCGACCACGAACGCGTGGCCGAGATCCGCAAGGCGTTGGAAACCAATTCCTACCCGCTGGTCCCGACCGAGATCGCCGATGCGATCATCGCGGCGGGCATGTACGGAAAGGTCGGGAAATGACCCGCAAACAGCAAACACTGGCCACCCTGCAACAGATGCTCGCACTTTTGCAGGGTGAGCGGCAGGCGCTTGCCGCTCTCGACCTCGATCGCATCGTCGCCTGCACCAATGGCAAGCTCGACCTGTGCGCCAAACTCGATGTGGTCGAGCAGGACAGCCTCGATGAAGAATGCCTGGGTGTGCTCGACGCGGTACGCCGCCTCAACGAGATCAACCGCCGCCTGCGCAACCTGATCGCCAGCAACGTCCAGAACCGCCTCGGTGCGCTCTCCGGCAGTAGCGAACCCTACGCCGCGCTGCCCCGCCAGGGCATCAACGTCGCGCTCGCCTGATAGCGGCGCTACTTCCTAGCCAGGAAATTTGGCACGGACCTTGCTGAACAACCGGGAACACAATTCCCGGAGGTTTCGTGCCTACAGTCAGTCCAGTCCAGAATGCCGATGTGCAGGGTGCGATCTCCCGCGCCGCGACGCGGACGGGTGTCGATTTCGATTACCTGCTGGCGCAGGCCCGGCTCGAATCCGGGCTCGACCCCAGCGCCAAGGCCCAGACCTCGAGCGCCTCGGGTCTCTACCAGTTCATCGATTCCACCTGGCTGCGCACGCTCGACCGGCATGGCGCGAAGCATGGCATGGACTGGGCCGATGCGGCGATCACGCCCAATGGCCGCGTGGCCGATACCGCCACGCGCCAGCATCTCCTGTCGCTGCGCTACGATGCCGATACCTCGTCGCTGATGGCAGCCGAACTGACGCGCGAGAACGCCGCGGGTCTGCGCACCAGCCTGGGGCGCGAAGCCGAACCGGCAGAACTCTATCTCGCGCATTTCCTCGGCCTTGGCGGCGCGCAGCAATTCCTGGGGGCGCTGGGCAGCAATCCCGACCAGTCGGCCGCGGCGCTGATGCCGCGGGCTGCGCGTGCCAACCGCTCGATCTTCTATAGCGGCGGATCGCCGCGTTCGGTCGGCGAAGTCATGACGCTGATGCGCGACAAGGTATCGGCGGCCTATGGCGACATGCCGATGCCATCCGGCGGCAATCGCGTGGAATTCGACGCGGCCCGCTTTGCCGCGCATGCGCCCGCCAGCACCAGCCGGCCCAGCCGCGGCAGCCTTGCGCTGCCCGCCCTGCCCGGACCCGGAGGGCCGCGTCCGTCGATGGCCGACACGCTCCGCAACACCTTTGGCGAAGGCGGCGCCGGCACAGGCCGCGCGAATGAGCATATCGCTGCCGCCTATGGCAAGTTCAGGGCGCTCGGCCTGTGAACCCGCTCCGCTTCATCAACCCCGGCCTCGCGCTGCCGATCGGTATCCTGACGATCATCCTGCTGATGGTCATGCCGATCCCGGCCATGCTGCTCGACGTCTTCTTCGTGCTCAATATCGCGCTGTCGGTTTCGGTGCTGATGGCGGCGATGAACGCGCAGAAGCCGCTCGATTTCTCCTCCTTCCCTTCAGTCCTGCTGTTCGCCACGCTGCTTCGGCTCGCGCTCAATGTCGCGTCGACGCGGATCGTGCTGCTCAACGGGCATGAAGGCGGCGCTGCCGCGGGCAAGGTCATCGAGGCCTTCGGCGCCTTCCTCATCGGCGGCAATTTCGCCGTCGGTATCTTCGTCTTCCTGATCCTGATGATCATCAACCTGATGGTCGTCACCAAGGGTGCCGGTCGCGTGTCGGAAGTGTCTGCGCGTTTCACGCTCGATGCGCTCCCCGGCAAGCAGATGGCGATCGACGCTGATCTCGCCGCTGGGCTGCTGACCGCCGACGAAGCCAAGGCCCGCCGCCGCGAAATCGCCACCGAGGCCGATTTTTACGGTTCGATGGATGGCGCCAGCAAGTTCGTGAAGGGCGATGCCGTCGCCGCGCTGCTGATCCTGCTGATCAACGTGATCGCGGGTCTGGTGCTGGGCATGTCGACCCACGATCTTTCGGCGGGCGACGCCGCCAGCTTCTATATCACGCTGGCTGTGGGCGATGCACTGGTCGCTTCGGTCCCGGCACTGCTGCTGTCGATCGCGGCCGCGGTTATCGTTACCCGGGTTTCCGATGCGCGCAACCTGACCGACCAGATCAGCGGGCAATTGTCCGATCCCAAGATCTGGCTGCCCGTCGCCTGCATCCTGTTCATCATCGGCTGCATCCCCGCGATGCCGCAATCGATCATCCTGCCGCTGGCGGCGGGGGCGTTCTGGCTGTGGCACAGCCTGCGCAAGCGGGAAGAGGCCGAATTCAACGTTCCCGAGACGGTGGTCATTCCCGACCCGGCGCATATCGCGATCGACGAGGTCACCGACCAGACGCTGGTTACCATCCAGCTCGGCTATGGCCTCATCCATCTGACCGACGAGAAACACGGCGCCACGCTGATCGCGCGGCTGACCGGGCTGCGCAAGCAGATGTGCCAGACCTTCGGCTTCATCGTGCCGCAGTTCCGGATCGAGGACAGTTTCGAGGTCGATCCCGACAGCTATCGGATCACGCTTGGCGGCGCAGCAATCGGCGGCGGCAAGATCAAGCCGCACCATCTGCTCGCCATCGATACGGGCGACGTCATGCATTCGCAGGCCGTCCCCGGCGAAGCGACGATCGACCCCAGCTTCGGCTGCCCCGCCCTATGGATCGATGCGGGTTCGCGCGACCTTGCGGTGGCCGAAGGCTATCTCGCGGTCGATCCGGAAAGCGTCATCGCCACGCAGATCCACCAATTGCTCGCCGTCAGGGCGCAGGATCTGCTCGGCCCCGACCAGGTCCGCGACCTGATCGACCATTTGCGCGGCCGCCATGGCCAGCTGATCGAGACCATCACCCCGCAGCCGCTGTCGCTCGCGGCGGTGACCCGGCTGCTCAAGGCACTGCTCGCCGACGGGATTTCGCTGCGCCATTCGCTGCGCGTCTTCTCGAGCCTTTCGCTCGCCGCGCAGCAGACTGTCGAACACGACCGCCTGATCGACATCGTCCGCGCCGATCTTGGCGCGATGATCGTCGCCGAGGCCTGCCCGCCCGATGCCAAATTGCCGGTCATCACGCTGGCCGCCCAGCTCGAGGACATGGTGGTCGGCGGGCTGCAGGACCCGGCTTCGGGCGAGATCGTGATCGAACCCGACCTCGCCCGCTCGATCGGCGAGCGTATCGCCGCCATCGTGGCGCAGCGCGATCCTGCCGCCACCCGGCCTGCACTGATCGTCCAGCCGCGCGCGCGCCGCGCGCTGACCGCGCTGCTGCGCCTGCGCGCGCCGCATTGCCTGGTGCTGTCGATCAACGAACTCCCCGCTGCCCAGCCGATCGAAGTGATCGCGGTGGTCGGCGACGAAGCGCCTGCACAACCCGCCCAACTCGGCCATGAAACGGAGGCCCTCGCGGCATGAAGTATGACCACTCCCATTTCAATGCGCAGCGCGCCTATGCGAGCGAGATCAACGAGCGGATCGGAAACTTCCTGCCGATGGTCCGCAAGCTGGCCTGGTATTACGAGGGCAGTTGCGGCGCATCGGTCGATGTCGACGACCTGCTCCAGGCGGGGATGATCGCGCTGACCGAATGCGCGCAGCGTCACGACCGGCCGAGCGAGGATGGCTTTGCCGCCTATGCGAAGATGCGCGTGCGCGGGGCGATGATCGACCTGTTGCGCGGGCAATCGCCGCATGCGCGCGGTGCCGCAGCGCAGCGCCGCCGGATCGATGCGACCATAGACCGCCTGCACAGCGCCTTGGGGCGCGATCCCTCGGCTGAGGAGATTGCGCGGGAACTACATGTTTCAGTGGGGGAATATCACGATATGCGAACACAATTGGCGACGCGGGTCGTGGATCTGGAAGACTGTTATTCCGATTCCAACCCCGCTTTCGGCTCGACCGAGCCCGATGCCGAGGCGCGGCTGCTCGAAGCCGATGACCGGACGGCGCTCGCCGAAGCCATCGCGCTGCTTCCCGAGCGGTTGCAGCTGATCGTGAAGCTCCATTTTATCGAGGAGCTGAACCTGACCGAAATTGCCGCGGTGCTCGATGTCAGCGTTCCGCGTGTCCACCAGCTCAAATCATCCGCGCTGGCGAAGCTCCAACTCGCTATCGTCGAACGCTCGAGCGATTAACAATTGCTAAACGGTGTATGGCTACCGCCGCGAAAATCGGTGCGGAATTTAGGGTTCAGCCGATGACATGGGTCTTAGTGAAGGTGTACTGACACCGCAACGCGCCCCCTTCAGGGCTCGTCCGTTGGGAATGCAAGAAATGTCACTCTGGGAAACCAGGATCCTGACCTTTGTCGAGGCCTGCTCGGTCGGTGGGTTCGGAGCCGCGAACGAAGCGATTCTGGCGCTGGCCGATATCCTCGACGAAGCCCCCGAAGAAGTCGCCCCGATCATCTCGCCGCGCGCCAGCCGCGAGCGGCTGACCCAGCTGATCGCGGTCGATGCGCAGATCTGCGCCGCCATGGAACTGGTCGGACCGCTGTGCGGGATCCTCGTATCCCGCTCGGCGATGGGCTCGTCCTCGGGACTGGTGAAGATTGTCGACGAGGTCGAGGAAGGCAATTTCTTTGCCGCCGATCCGGCAGTCGCCCTGCTGGGTGCCTATGGCCGGGCACTGGTCTCGGTCATGACCTCGGGCACCATACCCAGCAATATCGCCAGCTAAGCCAGCCGCGCCCGTCGCTGCGGCACCGGCCTATTGCAAGACCGGCGCCTGAGCGAGAGTTTCGCCCCGCCGGATGGACGGGTCCGCAAACAGCTGCGCTGCGCCGGAAGCCCCACCTTCGACCGCCACGCGGATAGCCTGCGTCGCAGTACGCACATCGAGCCGAACCATCAGATTGGCGCGATGCGCCTCGACCGTGCGCGGGCTGATACCCAGGAAGCGCGCGATTTCCTTGCTCGTGCCATAATCCAGCATGCAGCCGAGCACCTGGCGCTCGCGATTGCTCAGCATGTCGAGCCGCCGGCGCGCCGCGCTGGTGCGTTCGCGCTGCGCGAGCCGGGCCGCGAAGCTGCCCTGCAACTTGGCGTATTCGCCCATGATTTCGGTCGGGTCGATGGGGAAGCCGACGTAGGACGCGACCCCTGCCTGCATCGCGCGGACAACGCGCCGTATATCCGGCTGCTGCGCATAGGCGATCACGGGCAGCCACGAGCGCTGTTCCAGCGCCTCCACCAGGCCCGCAACATCGTCGCGTTCGTCGCAATAGAGAACCAGCCCCTGCGAGGGCATATGTTCGGCAAATTCGGCGACGGTTTCGAACGGTTCGGAGTGAATCTGGCGGTCCATCAGCAAACGGCACACCTGTGCTCGGCGCGCCGCAGCGCTGTCGATCACGAAAACCTTCAACATGTAACAAGTCCCAGGGATAACAACGTACTGTCCGACAAGTCGCAACTGCCGGGCGGTCTCGATGTTCGCTTGGGATGCGCATCGTGCGCGAAGCCATCGAGACGTGGGCCCCGATACAATTCCTCTGCGCCGATTGCGATGGCCGCGTTCTCCATTTTGGAGATCGCGCTCGGGCCCGATCAGGCTTGTGTCGCGCCCAGTTTCGCCGCGCGGAAGGCAGCCGAAATTTCACGCAGATCACCGCGCAATTGCGCGATTTGCTCGAGATCGATGGCACGGATCGAATCGAGCAGCATGCTTTTCGCCGCGCCGTAGAATTGCGCCAGGCTGTCGGCCATTTCGGCTTCGCGGTCGATCCCGATCTCCAAAGCGGTCAACGCGGTGACGCAGCGCGTCAGCACGCGGCTGCGCGCGGCGCGGTCGTGGCGCGATTCGGCGATCTCGAGGAGGCCCAGATTGTCGATCAGGTCGTCGAGGCAGAACAAGACGAGGTCGTCGCGCCCGCTGGCCATCAGCCGGGCATCGAAATTGCTTTGCCGGTAGGCATCGCCGGGTCGGGCACGGGCCAGCATGTCAGTTCCCCTGGTTGTTCCAGATATCAATCTGGGATTGGAGGAAGGACAGGGTCGATTGCGACGCGGTAATCCGGCTTTCGGACTTGGCGAAGCGCGCGACCATGCTCGAGCGGAAGGTTTCCTGCTGTTCGGCGAGCTTTTCGAGATCACGCGTGATCTGATCCGATTGCGACTGGTAACGCGCCACCGATCCGGCCAGTGTTCCCGGATCGCTCGCCATGCTGTTCGAACGCGCCATCCGGTCGATCGTGGAATAAATCCCGTTGATCCCGGTGGTGAACATGGCGGCCACGCCCGAGGCATCGCGCGCCAGCGCATCGACCAGCTTGGCCTCGTCGAAGCGGAAGCTGCCGTCACGCTCGATCGCCAGGCCCAGTTCGGCCAGCGTTTTCGGAGCCCCTTCCGCCGCATTGGGCATGATCACGGTGGAGCCGAGTGCGGACAGATCGCGGCGCAGCGCACGCGCGCCGCTATCGCGGGAAAGGTCCCCGGTCATCGGATCGACCGCGCTGCTCAGCTCGCCGGCGATTTCGTTGAGCGCGCCGGTGATGTCCTGCATCATGCCGGAGATCGCGCTGGTCGCGCTGTTGAAGCCGATCGTTGCTGGGGCGCCGCTATTGGTGCCCGTCAACATCAGCGACAGGCCCGGCGCAATGCTGTCGATCTTGTTCGACGCGCTGCGGCGGGCAAGGCCATCGAGGAGGAATTCGGCATCGACGGAGGTCTTGACCAGCCGCGCGGGATCGTCGCCCGGCTGCCAGGCCAGTGCCGACAGGCCCGGGTTCGCACCGTCTTCGGTCGCTTCGATGGTGAAGCCGTTCTGGACCCCATCGGCCCCCTTCACCACCAGCTGTGCGCCCGCATCGGTCTGCGCGACATAGGCATTAAGCCCGGCGTTCTTCCCGTTAATCGCGGCGGCCACCTGCGAGAGCGTCGCCCCGGGGTCAATGTCGATCGTCAGCGGGGTCTTCCCCGTGTCTTCGGCGAAGCTCGCATTGGTCGTCGAGCCGAAACGGATGGTAAGCGTGCCGGCCCCGACCGTGTCGGTTGCACTGGCATAGGTCGGCCCGGTGAGGATCTGGTTGCTCGCCAACTGGGTGACTTCGAGCGAATAGGTGCCCTTGCCCACCGATCCCAGCGGCGTGGACACCGCCGCGACCGCGGCATTGCTGATCGTCGGCAGCGGCGCAAGATCGCCCGTCCGCAGGCGATCGCCCAACGCCGTGGCGAAGGTGGAGAGGCTGCTGCGGATCGACCCCGCAAGCGAGATTCGCCGCTCGAGCGTTTCCGACTGGTCGGCCAGCCGCTGGTTGCGCCCGGCGAACTGCGCCTCGGCCAATTGTTCGGCCAGACCGGTCATGTCTATGCCGCTGCCAATGCCGAGCGAAGTGGCGATCGAGGAACTGGAAATACTCATCGCTCTGATAACGACGCATTGCGCGGCGGATTAACCGGCACCCGGCCATCCGCGTCGAACCGCAGCGCGGCGGGCACCTCGATTGCCGGGAGCGGCGGCGCTTCACCGCGCTTGAGCGAGAAGACATAGGCCAGCACCGAGGCAATCGCGCCATACAGGTCTTCGCAAATGATCTGCCGCTCGCGCGTGGTATAATAGACCGAGCGGGCCAGCTGCGGGATCTCGAGCGTCGGCAGATCGAGTTCGCGCGCCAGCTCCTTCATCGCCATCGCCTTGTCGCCGCGCCCCTTGGCGAGGACGATCGGGGCCGAGGCCTTGTCCGGATCATAGGTCATCGCGACCGCGAAATGGGTCGGGTTGGTGATTACGAACTGTGCCTCGCGCATTGCCCCGGAAACCGATCCGGTAGCGATATCGCGCTGGCGCTGCCGCCGCGCGGCGCGCATTTCGGGTGAGCCTTCGGTTTCCTTGTTCTCGTCGCGCAGCTCCTGATAGCTCATCTTCAGCCGCTTCTGCTGGCGCAGCCACTGGATCGGCAGGTCGACGAAGGCGATCACGACCAGCCCGGCACCCAGCGCGAAGATCAGCGAGACGATGGCATGCCACGCGGCGGTCAGCTGGGCCGACAGATTGCCCCGCCCCAGCCCGATGACCGTTTCCATGCTGGTCCACCACCAGGCCGCAGCAATACTGCCGAGCAGCGCGACCTTGAGAATGCCCTTGCCCATTTCGACCAGCCCTTGCGGGCCGAACATGCGCTTGAGCCCGGACATGGGATTGATCCGCTGCCCCTTGGCCTTGAGATTGGCCGCCACCCAGCGCCCGCGGCCGAAACCCAGCTGCGAGATGAGCGTGACGAGGATGACCGGCACGGCCAGCGTCAGGATTGCAGGAACACCAAGCAACAGCCCCTGCATCAGCAGGCCATCGACACTGAAATCGCGAATATCGCGCGCATCGAACAGGAAGGCTTCGCGCGTCAGCTGTGCCAGCCCTTCGAGCAGCAGCGGCCCGGCAATCGCCAGCCACGCACCGCCGAACAACATGACGGCGGCGGTGCCCGCATCCTTGGAACGAAGGACATCGCCCTTCTTGGTCGCATCGGCCAGCCGCTTCTCGGTTGGTGCAAAGGTCTTTTCGCCGGCGGTCTCGCTCATTGCACGATCACACTTTCGGTCTTTTCGAGCGCATCGCCGACGAGGCCGGTGAACTGGTCGTAGATCAGCGGCGCGGAAATGATCAGCGCGGCCAGCCCGGCCAGCACGCCCGCGGGCAGGCCGAGGGCGAAAAGGTTGAGCGACGGTGCGGAACGGCTCAATATCCCGGTCAGCACCTGCACCAGCAGCAGGATCACGGTGACCGGCAGGGCGATCCGCAGCGCGGTTTCGAACATGAAGCTGGCAAAGCCCGTGATCGCCGCGAAGCGTTCTGCCCCCAGCCAGGTCTGGCCCGGCGGGAAGGCGTTGTAGCTTTCGGTGACCAGTGCGATCCAGTGCAGATGCGCGCCGGTCGCTAGGAAGATCAGCGTCAGCACGATCATGAAATACTGGCCGAAGGAAGTGGTGGTCCCGCCACCCATCGCATCGGGCGATACCGCCATGCTCATGCCCATGCCGCCGCCGATCAGTTCGGCGGCCACGGTCGGCGCAGCAAAGGCGAGCTGGAGAATGAAGCCGAGCGCCAGCCCGACGATCACTTCACCCGCCACCGCGAGCAATCCGTCGAGCGAGAGCAGGGCCACCGGAGTCTCGACCGCCGGCATCCAGACCGACACGAAGATCGCCAGCGCCCCGGTGATCGCGACACGAACCGACATCGGCACCGAAGTCGCGCCGAAGAAGGGCGCGGCAAGCAGCGCAGCACCCAGCCGCGTCATCAGGAAGACGACGCGCCACATGTCCTGCTCCAGCGCACCCAAGCCGAGATCGAGGCCGTTCACGGCAAGGCCCTCAGTCGCCGATCGCCGCGATTTCGGCGAAGATATCCTGCGTGAAATCGCCCACCAGCGCCATCATCGAGGCACCGAGAATGACCAGCACGAAGGCCACCGCGCCCAGCTTGGGGACGAAGGTAAGCGTCTGTTCGTTGACCGAGGTGGCGGCCTGCACCAGCCCGATCACGAGACCGATGGCGAGGCTCGCCAGCAGGATCGGGGCGGCGACCAGGGCGGCGATCCACAACATGCGGTCGGCCATGGAGAGGAGGATGGCGCTTTCGTCCATGAGATCTATCCGAAGCTTGAGGCTAGCGAACCCATCAGCAGCGCCCAGCCGTCGACGAGGACGAACAGCAGCAGCTTGAAGGGTAGCGAAACGATCATCGGGCTCATCATCATCATGCCGAGGCTCATCAGCACGCTGGAGACGACGAGGTCGATGACCAGGAACGGCAGGAACAGCATGAAGCCGATCTGGAAGGCGGTTTTGAGTTCGCTGGTCACGAAAGCGGGCAGCAGGATCGAGAACGGCACGTCCTGCGGGCTGGCGAACTGTCCTGCCCCGGCAATGTCGGCGAACATTTCCAGATCGTATTCGCGTGTCTGGCGGATCATGAAGCCGTGGAACTGGTCCCCGGCGCGTTCTATCGCGACCTCGGCACCGATTTCGCCTGCGGAATAGGGCGCGATGGCATTTTCATTCACCCCTTCGAGCGTCGGGGCCATGATGAATAGCGAGAGGAACAGGCTGATCCCGATCAGCACCTGGTTGGGCGGCGATTGCTGCAGACCCAGCGCCTGCCTCAGGATCGCCAGCACTACGATAATCCTCGTGAAGCTGGTCATCATCAGCAGCAGCGCGGGCAGGATGGTCAGCAGGCCCATCACCAGCAACAGCTGCAGCGACAGGCTCAGCGGTTCGCCGCCGGCGCCCGCCATCTCGCCAAATGCGCGGTCGAGCGCGCCCGACACTGCGGCGTCGCCGGTCTGCGCGCGGACGAGCGCGGGATAGGCCAGCGCAGCCAGCGTGGCGGCAAGTTTCGCGAGACGCGCGATCATGCGACGATGTCCTGCGCTTCCAGCCGCGCCGGTGCCTCGGCCAGCCGGACCAGCCCGTTGCGCGAGGTCGAGACGAGGATTTCGCGCCCGTGGAATTCGATCACCGCGAGGCGCAGCGTGGGCGACAACATCGTGCTTTCGACGATCCGCACGGCCTTGCTGCCGCCAGTCGGCGCGCCGAACTGGCCCTGCATCTTTTTGGCCAGTTTCAGGCTGCCCCAGATCATGACGCCGATCAGCGGCAGCAGGACCAGCAGCTTGAGGACGTACCAGAGCATCAGGCTGCCTCGCCTGCACCGGTTGAAGTGACCGTGATCGGCTGGGCACGCCGTTCGACCGACGCTTCGTTCGAACCCGCGCCGACGATCTCGATCACGCGGATCGCGAAACGATTGCCTTGGGCCACCACTTCGCCGCGCGCGATCAGCTTGCCATTGACGAACATGTCGAGCGGTTCGTCGGTCAGGCGATCGAGCTCGATCACGCTCGATTCCCCCAGCGCGAGCACGTCGCGCAGGCGCATCGACTTGCGGCCGAGTTCCACGGTGAGGCGGACATCGATGTCCTGGATAAGGCCGAAGCCATCTGCATGCGAAGCCATAAGGAGTTACTCCGAAAGGGAAGTTTGATTGAGTTCGAGCGCGACACGGTCGTCGAGTTCACCGACACAGCCATGCGCAATGGTAAGATTGCCGATCAGCAGCGGAACGTTGCGGTTGACCGCAACGGGGATGACCGATCCGGGCGTGAGACTGGCCAGCTGTGCGATCGACATCGGCACGTCGACCAGCACCGCACGCAGCGGCAGGTCGACATGCGCGATCGCCGAGCCTTCGATCCCGCGCGCACCGATCGTGCGTCCGGTAGCGGGCGAAACGGCGCGTGTGCCGACGATCTCGGCAATCATCGACTGGCACATGGCGAGCCGGACGGTCCACGAACGCGAGATCTTCGGGCTGCTCACCGAAAGCGTCACGGTCCACACGCTTTCGCTCGCAGCGAAAGGTGCGACCTGTTCGACTTCGTCGCCATTGGCGGCGGCGGCGATTTCGCGCCGGTCGCTGGTACGCCGCAGCACATCAGCCATACGGTCCTCGAACTGCTGCGCAAACCGCAGCGCCGAAGCGGGCAGGACGGTGCAGCGTTCGTCGACGTCGCCGGTCCCGCCAAGAATGCGTTCGAACTGCGCGACGATTTCGCCGATCCGCGCGGAGATCAGGATCCCGCGGCTTTCCTGACCGAGCGCGAAGAAGCTGTGACGGTGCGCCGCACCGACCTTGGCATACCATTCGCCCACCGGCAGCAGTTCGGTCTCGGCAATCTCTGCAACCAGCGTGCGGTCGTCGCACAGCGCGCCCAGTTGCACGGCCGCCTGTTCGGCGAAGCCGCGGGCAAAGCGCGCGAATTCGAGGTCGAGATCGGGCGGGGTCGCCGCGCGGCTCAACAGCTCTTCGCAATGGCTCGCGGCACGGGCCGCAGGTGCGGGGATCGCGGAGGAGATCATTGGACGATGAACGAGCGGAAATAGACGCTGTCGACGCCGCCGAAGCCTTCGCGTTCCTCGAGCGTTTCGTTGATCGCCTTGGTCAGGCGCTTCTGCAGCTCTTCCTTGCCGTGAATGCTGGCCAATTCGGCTTCGCCGGTAGCGGCCAGTTCGGCGAGAATGCGCGAGCGAAGCGCCGTTTCATGCTCGCCGAGCCACATCAGCACGCGCCCGTCGTAATGCGTCGAAGCAGCCAGGCTGATCTGCACCAGCGCGCCGCTGTCGGCGAGGTTCGAGGTGAACTGCTCGGTGAAGTCGTAATAGGCGGTGCGGTATTCGCCCCCGCCCACACCATAAACGATCGCAGCGCCCTTCGCATCGTCGTCACCGCCGGCGGGATAGGGATCCTCGTCGCCCTTGAGGACCAGCTTGGGGTTGTGGTCCTCTTCTTCCGCGGCCTGGGCGTTGAGCACGCCGCTGGCGAAAGCGGCATAGGTGCCGCCGCCCCCCGCGCCGAGAAGCACGAAGGCGAACAGCGCCAGCTTGAGCTTGCCGCCCTTCTTTTTCGGTACGGGATCCTGAGGGTCATTTTCGTTCGACATAATGCTATCCTGCTGAAATCGGGTGCCGCGGCTCAGGCGTAGAGCGCGTCGTCGGAGGACGGTTGCGCGGGCGTCTGGGGCTGATTGGGAGCGCGCTCGCCATGGCGGCTGCGCTGGTCGGAAGTCTGTTGGCGCTGGTCATCGCCGGCCGCGTTGCCGGAGCCCGTGCCCGCATTGTTCGCCGCGCCGCCGCGCTCGCCGCCGGTCTGGCCGGCTTGGGTCGCGGACGACGTCGATTGTGCCGCCAGTTCCTGCGGGCGGGTAGCGCCGCGGTCATTGGCCATTGCCGCCGCGAGCGCGCGTTGCGCCTCGCCATCCTCGGCGGCGATTTCGACATTCATGCCGCCAGCCGAGTGGTCGAAAGTAAGGGTCAGCGCGCCGAATTCCTTGTGCGCGACGGCAATCGCAGCCGGTTTGGAAAGGTCGAACTGCCGTGCCGCAGTAAGTTGCTCGACGACGCGTTCGACATTGGCGAACTGGTCGGTGGCAATGGGCCGCGGCGCGCTCGAAACGGGTTGTATGGTGGATGCGCTGCCGTCCACAGCCACGGCGAGTGCTTGCGGCGTGGCTTTCGCTGCATCCGTGGCCGCGTCGGTACGCGGCATGGAAGCGAGTTTTTCCGCCAGAGCCTTGTCGCCGATCTTGCGTTCGGCGATGGCCGAGCGTTCGACCGCCCCGGCCCCTTGCAGTGCAGCAGCTTCGCGTTCCGGTGCGGTCACAACCCGCGCTGCTTCCGCGCGACCACGCTCAGTCGCAGCTGGCAATTCCATTGCGGCCTTGCCGGTCTGGAGCGATGACACCATGCCGGCAGCGCGCGGATCACGCGGTTGCTGGGCTGCGGAGATACGGACCTCGAAACCTTCGACCGGCGGTTCACCCGTCGCATCGGCAAGCCCTGCCCCCGGCGCAGTTGCGCGGGGCGTGGGCGCGGTCATCGCTTGGTCGGTTTTCGGACCGGTCAGGACCAGAGAGCCAGCCGCCTGTTTGCCCTCTCCGCCTTTGGCTTCGATGCCAGTCGGCACCGCGAGCGTATTGTCGAGAACCGGCAGCCCCAGGGCGGCAAGCGGCAATTCCTTGCCGGTCGGCAAATCGCCCGCTTGCCGGTCCCCTTCCGCCGTATCGTCCTGGCTGGCCGACGGCGTGAACGACGCCAGCTGCTCCAGCAGGTCGGCAAAACCGTCAGTCCCCTCTGAACCCGCGCTTTTCTGCCCGTTCTCGCTGGTGAGCCCGGTGGCAGAGGACGCGGTGTCGAGCGACTTCGGTAGGGCGATTGAAAAGGTCATAGAAAGTCCGTTTGTCGTGTGCGGACTATCTATCAAGAAGCGTGCCAAACTCTGGGGTGATCAGCCCTTTTCCAAGCCGGCGACGATCGAGCGCACCAGTTCGCGCGTGCCTTCCTGGGCCTTGCGCAAACGCATGTCCGACTGGGCAAAGGCCTCGCGCCGGGTTTGCGATTGCAGTTCGGCTTCTTCAGCCTGCCGCGAGCTCACTTCGGACAATTTCTGCAGCTGATCGCGCATCGTCTTGCCACTGCGCAGGTCGGCCCCGACCATATCGTCGGCGCGCTGCGCGTAATGCGCGGCGAGCGTGCGCGTACGTTCCGCCACTCCGGACAATCGCGTGCGTGTCGCTTCGGCTTCGCTCGCAGCAGCCGCCGACTGCATCCGTTCGACGGTCCGGACGCGCTGGATCAATTGCGCGCGTTTGAGTTTCTTGCGTTCAGGCGTCACTGCCGACAAGCTCGGTCAGCTGGGCGAAGGATGTGTCGATATCGATGCTGTCCTGCCCGCCCTGCGAGAGGAACTGGCACATGCGCGGGTGCAACGCGATCGCCTCGTCGAGCAACGGATCGGTCCCCTGCCGGTACGCCCCCATCATCACCAGATCGCGATTGGCTTCGTAGGTCGCGCTCAGGGCGCGAAAACGGCGCGCGGTCGCGGCCTGTTCGGCGGACACGATATCGTTCATCACGCGGCTCAGCGAAGCGCCCACGTCCACCGCGGGATATTGCCCGCGCTGCGCAATCTCGCGCGACAGCACGATATGGCCATCGAGGATCGCGCGCGCGGTATCGACCACCGGATCGTTCTGGTCGTCGCCATCGGCCAGCACCGTATAAATGCCGGTCATCGCGCCGCCTGATTCTTCCGAATTGCCCGCGCGTTCGATCAGTTTGGTGATCGTTGCCAGCGCCGAGGGCGGATAGCCGCGCGCGGCGCCGGGTTCGCCCAGCAAGATGCCGATTTCACGCGCCGCATGCGCGACGCGGGTAAGGCTGTCGAGGATCAGCAGCACGCGCTTGCCCTGCGAGCGGAGGTGCTCGGCGAGCGAAGTCGCCAGCATCGCCCCGCGCAATCTCAGATTGGCCGCATGGTCGGCAGGCACGGCGACAATCGCGGTATTGGCCGCGCGGTCCCCAGCCATGTGCCGCGTGACGAAATCGGAAACTTCGCGCGCGCGTTCGCCGATCAGCCCGACCACGATCGCATCGGCCTGCGCGCTTTCGACGATCATGTCCATCAGCACCGATTTGCCAACGCCCGACCCGGCCATGATGCCGATCCGCTGCCCGACCCCGAAGGTGGTCAGCGCGTTGAGCGAACGAATGCCGCTATCGAATACTTCGGTAACCCGCGACCGGTCGAGTGCCCCGACCCGGTAGCCACCTGCGGGCCAGGCGGTGGTCGCACCAATCGGTCCGCGCCCGTCGATAGGCTCGCCCGATCCGTCGACCGCACGTCCCAGGAACTCGCGGCCTACGCTCAGCATGCCCGGTTGCCCCTCGGGACGCACGATGGCGCCCGGGCGCAGCAATACCGTATCGCCGAGCATCATCATCATCGTATGGCCGTTGCGAAAGCCGATGGTTTCCGCGCGGTGTTCGGTCGATGCGCCCTGCGCGATCGTACAGATCGTACCGATCGGCACGCCCAGTCCGGAAACCTCGATCAGCCCGCCATCGCAAGCGACCACCCGGCCGAACCGGCGCGGGGCCAGATCGAGCGATGCCGATGCGACCGACGCGAAGGTCTCGTCGATCAGGGTTTGCATGCGGCGAAGATTTCGGCGAGCGCGCGCTGCCATTGCTGCGGGCCGTCCTCGACCCCGCCGTCATCGGTTTCCACGCGCAAGCCGCCGCGTTCGACACTGGCGTCGGGCACCAGTTCGAGGTCTGCGGACAAATCGCCGCGGACCAGTTCGAGATCGTCGGGGTGGATATGGATAATCCGCTCGTCATGCTTGCGCTGGAACATCGCGGCGGCTGCTTCGACTCGCCGGGCTAGCCCTTCGGTGTCGAGCGCAAGCGGGAGGACCGCTTCCTCGCACAGCGCATGGACCGTTGCCAGCATCCGTTCGCGCAGCTGGCGTTCGCTTGCCGCGTCGAAGCGGGCGAAAGCCAGCTCTATCGCGGTACGGGCGGCGCGTTCGGCCTTGAGGCGGGCCTCGAAATCGGCATGCGCAGAAATCTGGCCGTCTTCATAGCCCGCGCGATAGGCTTTCTCGCCCGCGTCTTCCGCAACCGGCGGCGCGGCGTCTTCCTGGATCTTGGTGTAGCGGTTGTCGCGGGAGAAGCTCCCCCGCTTGCCGAGCGCGGCATAGGCGACCCTAGACATAGTCCTCGTCCCCTTCGCCCATGATGATGTCGCCCTGCGCGATCAGGCGCTTGGCAATTGCGACGACTTCCTTCTGCGCCGCTTCGACATCGCTCTTCTTGACCCGGCCGCGCATCTCGATCTCGTCGCGCAGGCCATCGGCCGCGCGCGAGGACATCGCGCCATAGAACTGTTCGCGGCGGTCTTCTTCCAGCCCCTTGAGCGACATGATCAGCGTATCGCTTTCGACCTCGCGCAGCAGCACGCCGGTCATCTTCATATCGAGCGCGAACAGATGCTCGAACTTGAACATCTCGTTCTCGAGTTCCTTGGCGAGCTTCTTGTCGATCTTGCCGATGGTCGGGAGCACGCGTTTCTCGACGCTGCGATGCGACTGGTTGATGATCTCCGCGGCATGCTTGATCCCGCCCATTGTCAGCGGGATGGTCCCGTGCAGTTTCTCGATCTTGGCGTTGAGCGTGCCTTCAAGAATTTCGATCGCCTGCCGCGACACGGGGCCGAGCTTGGCCACGCGGTGCAGCACCGGCGTATGCAAATCCTCGGGCAAGGCGGACAGCGCGGCTGCAGCGACATCGGCATCGAGCTGCAACAGCAGCACCGCGATCGCCTGCGGATGTTCGTCGGCGAGGATTTCTCCAATGATCTTGGGATCGAGCCAGCGCAGCAGACCCAGTGCGGGAAGGCTGGCTTCCTCGGATTCGGGTGCGACCTGGCGCATGAGGTTGTCGGTCTTCACCTCGCCCACCGCCCCATTGAGGAGCTTGCGGACGCTGTCGACCCGGCCATGACCGGAAATGCCGCTATTCTCGGTCGAGCGCGAGAAACCGGCGATGGCATCGACGATGGACTGCGGTTCGACTTCGCCGATGCCGCACATCGTGCCCGCCAGTTGGCGCAATTCGTCGGGTGTAAGCTGGCCGAGGATCTTCGAGGCATCCTCTTCGGCGAGCAGCATGACCATGATGGCCGCCTTGTCGGTGCCGCCGAGCAGCTGGGGTGTGGGCGCGGTCATGTGGATGCTCCTTGCCGCGCATCTTCCGCGAGCAGGCGGCGCAGTGCGAGCACGGCGTCGTCAGGGTTCTCGCGTGCGATCCGCTGGGCCAGTTCGATCTGTCCATCGAGCGCCTGCCGGTCGTAAGGCGTCGCAGCGCCCATGTTCGGTCCGCCAAGCGCGGGAGTGCCTCCCGCCTGCGGATCGAGCACGCCGCCGTTCTTCACCCCGCTGCGCAGGGCATTGATCGCAGGACGCACCGCGAGGAGCAGCACCAGCAGCACGGCGAGGATCGCCACGCCATTGCGTACCGCCATCCCGAACCAGCTGGTTTCGTAGAACGGCACCGCTTCGGTCTCGACCTTTTCAAAGGCGCGCATCACCACGGTGACCTGGTCGCCGCGATCCGCACGCGCCCCGACCGTAGCCGACACGAGCTCCTTGACCTTGTTGATATCCGCCGCGCTCGCCTTGGCCAGCGCCGCCTGGTCGATCGCCACGGCGACCGAGAGATATTTGATCGACCCCGGAGTGAGATTGGAGACCGACACTTCGCGACCCATTTCATAAACGCGCGTGGCGCTGCTTTCGCCCACACCGCCGCCGGGGGCGGCTTCGGCCGTATCTTCGGGCCCACCCTGCCGGGCTTCGGCATCGGCGGGCGGCGTATTCGCCAGCACGCCGGGAATACCGCCTGCCTGGACGCCGCCGCTCTGCGACAATTGCGTCGTCTCGCGGCGGACGGTGCCGTCCTTGTCATAGCTTTCGCGCGCCGAGGTGACCTCGTTCATGTCGAGATCGACCTGGACCTGCGAGGTAAAGGCGCCGCTGCCGAACATCGGCGAGAGAAGCTGGTCGACCTGCGCGTTGAGCTTGGCTTCCATCTGCGCCTGCAGGTCGAGCCGCCCGCTGTTGGGATCGCGCGCTTGCGTCAGCAGCTTGCCGTGCTGGTCGACGACCTTCACCGCATCGATGCTCAGCCCAGGAACCGAACCTGCCACCAGATTGGTTATCGCCATCACCTGGCCATCGGTCAGCTGGCGCCCGCGCGCCATACGCACCATGATCGATGCGGAAGGGGCGACATCCTCGCGCACGAAGACCGAGCGTTCGGCCTTCGCAATATGCACGCGGACCGCCTCGACCCCGTTGATTTCCATGATCGTCAGCGTGAGCTCGCGCTCCTGTGCGGCGCGCAGGCGGTCGCCCTCGAGCGTCCGGCTGGCGCCCATCGGCAGGCTTTCGATAAGATCGGTCCCGCTTTCCGGCGAGGCGAGCGAGCCATCGGAGGCAACCATCATCCGCGCGCGATAGACATCGTCTTCGCCCACGGTCAGCGCACCCGTGCCATTGTCGATCGTGTAGTCGATCCCCGCCTGGTCGAGCGAGGCGACGACGCCGGCGCGCTCGGCATCGCCGAGCGAGGAATAAAGAACGCGCTGCGGCGCGGGTGACAGCGTCGCCCAGGTCAACGCCAGCAGGCCAAGGCCGGCGGTCCCGGCGAACCAGGGCAGCACCTTCCTGACAGAGGGTTGCGCGGTAAAGGCGCGCAGGCGTTCGCCGAAGGTGCCCGAACCGCTTGTCAGCGGCGTCAGCATGCCCGCGCCGGTGTTATCGGCAGGAACCAATCCGGTCATGGCTTAGACCCCCATCCGCATGGTTTCCTGATACGCAGCAAGCAGCTTGTTGCGGACCTGGAGCGTGGCTTCGAAGGCGACCCCGGCTTCCTGTCGGGCCAGCATCACCTTGGCGATATCGGTTTCCTCGCCGCGTTCGTACGCCGCGGTTACCCGGCCGGATTCGCTCTGGACCGCGTTCACATTGTCGAGCGCGGTGCGGAGCGTATCGCCGAAGCTGGGTGCCGAGGTCGGCCCCTCGGTCGGGGCCGCGGGTTGTGGCTGGTGCAGGTCCTGAAGGACCTTGGACCGGTCGATGATCTGCTGGCGCAGCGCGATGATCTGTTCGATCGAACCGCCGCCGCCAACGCCGCCTACGGGGTTCATCGGCCTGCTCCCACGGCGATACCGGCTTCACGGAACGAGGCCAGGCGATACCGCAGGGTGCGTTCGCTGATACCCAGCGCGCGGGCGGCGTTGGCGCGGTGGCCACCGACCGAGTCGAGCGCTTCCATGATTGCGCGGGCTTCGGAGATCTGGACGATCTTCGACAGCTTGGCCGGACCTTCGGGCGCGGCCACGGGCTGCGCTTCGGCCGGTTTCTCGACTGCGCGGGCGGTCATGTCGAAGACGATATGTTCGGGCCCGATTTCGCTCTCGCCCTGGGCGAGCAGCAAGGCGCGGCGCATGACGTTTTCGAGTTCGCGCACGTTGCCCGGCCAGGGATACTCGGCCAGCGTGGCAATCGCGGCATCGCCGATCCACGGCACGCGGTCGCCCTTGGCGACGTGGCGCAGCAGCATGGCAAACGCCAGCGGTGCGATGTCGGCGCGGCGTTCGCGCAGCGGCGGCATCTCGATGGGAAAGACGTTGAGGCGATAGTAAAGGTCGGCGCGGAAGCGGCCCTCGGCCACTTCATGCGGAAGATCGCGGTTGGCGCAGGCGATGATGCGGACATCGACCTTGATCGGGCGGGTCGCGCCGATCGGCACCACTTCGCCTTCCTGCAGCGCACGCAGCAGCTTCGCCTGGAGCGACAACGGCATTTCGGCGATTTCGTCGAGCAGCAGCGTGCCACCATCGGCCGCGCGGAAGAAGCCCTCCCCCGCCGCATTGGCGCCGGTGAACGAGCCTTTCTCGTGCCCGAACAGCATGGCCTCGAGCATGGTTTCGGGGATCGCCGCGCAATTGACCGCGATGAACGGCTGGTCCGCGCGGGTGCTGCGCCGGTGAATGAAAGTGGAGAGCACTTCCTTGCCCGTACCCGTGGGTCCGTTGATCAGCACCGGAATGTCGGTCCGCGCGAGCCGGTCGGCCAGCGCAATGATCGACAGCGACGCCGGATCGGCCGCAACCGGGCCCTGCCCGGCATAGGTCATTGCGACCAGCGCAGCGATGCTGCTTTCGGCAATCGGGTCGGTATAAGTAAGCGAGCCGCCTGTCCCGGCCAGTTCGATCGCGGGCGTTTCGCCGCGCGCCACGGTGATCGTGCGGGCATCGCGGCTGGCCGCGAGGTCGCTCGCATCCGCCAGCGTAACCGGTCGATCCATGAAGAGCGAGGACGCAATGCCCGCCATCCGTGCCTCGATCGTCCCATGCACGCGCATAAAGCCCGTGGTTTTCGTAATCCCGTCCATTTGTGCCCCCACTTGGCATGTCTTAGCGACAGACCCCGAAATGCGGCACGGACGTCAAAAGATTGGATAATTTTAGGGCTGGTAGATTTACGAGGATGGTTAACTCGAAACCCCGGTAATTTGGACAACACCCTTAATACCGGAAAGTTCCTGCCGGTCTGGTTTGCGACTGCCACATCCTGACCGGGGGCAGTGACCGTAGACCAAAGGGAACATTGTCATGAACGTCATCAACACCAATATCGGCGCGCTCAAGGCCGCCAATGCTTCGAATGCCGCGGGCAAGGCCCTCGGAACCGCCATGGAACGCCTGTCGACCGGCAAGCGTATCAACTCCGCCAAGGACGACGCGGCCGGCCTCGCCATCACCACCAGCATGACCTCGCAGGTGCGTGGCATGAACCAGGGTATCCGCAACGCCAATGACGGCATCTCGATGGCGCAGACCGCAGAAGGCGCGCTGAGCGAAGTCACCAACATGCTGCAGCGCCAGCGCGAACTGACGGTTCAGGCGTCGAACAACACCTATTCGGCCGA
Source organism: Qipengyuania sp. SS22 (assembly GCF_025736935.1). Lineage (NCBI taxonomy): Bacteria > Pseudomonadati > Pseudomonadota > Alphaproteobacteria > Sphingomonadales > Erythrobacteraceae > Qipengyuania > Qipengyuania sp. SS22. The sequence continues at coordinate 1,666,188 of NZ_CP107048.1, forward strand.
CGACCTCGCCAACCTCGCTTCGGAAATGACCGCGCTGAACACGCAGATCACGAGCGTTCTGACGAACTCCGAGTTCAACGGCCAGAAGCTGTTCGACGCTTCGGCAGGTACTGCCGGTGTCGTGACCGTCCAGGCCGGCGCGAACGAAGCTGATGCGATCGACATCGATCTTTCGACCGACCTTACGGGCGATGCCACGCTGACCGCTGCAGCAGGCGTCGATGTAACGGCCCTCGCCGCTGGCGACATCGCCCTGTTCGACGACGCGATCAAGACGGTGTCGACCGTTCGCGCCGGCCTCGGTGCTTCGCAGAACCAGCTGGAATCGGCTGTCACCAACCTCAACAACAACATCACGAACCTGTCCGACGCACGTTCGCGGATCGAAGACACCGACTACTCGGCTGAAACGACCGCGCTCGCCAAGTCGCAGATCCTGAGCCAGGCTTCGAGCGCGATGCTCGCACAGGCCAACCAGAGCCAGCAGAACGTGCTTTCGCTGCTCCGTTAATCTTCCCCTACCCACTTAACGGGAAGATGGCCCGTCGCTCGCAAGAGCGGCGGGCCTTTCTCGTTTCGGGGTTCGACGCGCCGCGATTGAAGCGTCGCCCAGTGCCAAACCTAGTATTTTTACGTATCATGACCGACAGGCAATGTTGCCGGGAAATCATCCAGGGTTTTTGCAGGAAATCGACATGTTATCAGCAGCATACGAACCCCATAAAGACTTCATTGGCTGCGCACGCGCGGAGCCGCGGACCAATATGTTCGTCATGGCGGCGCTGGTTACCGGCAATTCGCGCGAGACGGTCAAGGTCCGCAATATGTCGCCCGGCGGCGCCCTGATCGAGGGCCAGGTCCTCCCGCAGCCCGATACCCCCTGCCTGTTGCATCGCGGCGATATCTCACTCGAGGCTGTGGTGGTGTGGATCACGCCCGGCAAGGCAGGGATCAAGTTCCGCCACCGCGCCAATGTCGGCCTATGGCTTCCCTCGGGGCGCCGGACGCAATCAGAAGTCGACGTCGCAGTGCAGACCGCCAAGGCCGAACTGGTCGCCGCTCCGGTGGCCAAGGTCGCCGCCCCGCTGTTCTCTGCCGAACTCAGCCGTGAGGATGTGGCGCATACGGCCGCCGCCATGGAAGCGCTCGCCGACGACCTCGCCGAAGACCCGGCGGTGGTGGCGCGCTTCATGACCAAGCTGCAGACGCTCGACATCGCCGCGCAGACCCTGCGCAAGCTGGCCGATCAACTTCCCTGAGCCCGACCGCTCCCGGCGGTTCTTTCGATAATAGTCGAAACATGCCTTGACGTCGGGATTGGCGCCGAATATTTCGACACTCATGGAAATGAGCTCTCCGACAGCGGTCGAGGCGCTGGGTGCGCTGGCGCAGGAACATCGACTCGCGCTGTTCCGCTTGCTGGTACAGGCGGGTGAGGACGGCATGCCCGCTGGCGCGATTGCCGAGGCGCTCAAGATCCCCAATTCATCGCTGTCGTTCCACCTCGCGCATCTGTCGCGCGCAGGACTGATCGCGCAGCGCCGCGAGGGGCGCTCGCTCATCTACAGCGCCGACTATGCGGCCATGAACGCGCTGGTCGGCTTTCTCCTGGAAAATTGTTGCGGCGGAGAAGATTGCACCACGCCCGCTCCCGGAGGAGGCCTCCCCATGCGCGAACGCTACAATGTCCTGTTTCTTTGCACCGGCAATTCGGCCCGCTCGGTGCTTGGCGAGGCACTGCTGAACAAGCTTGGCGGAGGGCGCTTTCGCGCCTTCAGCGCCGGGAGCGACCCCAGGGGCGCGGTACATCCGATGACGATCGAGGTGCTGGACAGCTTCGGCTATCCGACCGCCGACCTGCATTCGAAGAACTGGGACGTCTTTACCGGTGCCGATGCGCCCGAGTTCGATTTCATCTTCACCGTATGTGACAATGCCGCGGGCGAAAGCTGTCCGGTCTGGCCCGGCAAGCCGCTCACCGCGCATTGGGGCGTCGAAGACCCCGCGGCAGTCGAAGGCGACGGCCAGCGTGCGGCCTTCGTCGATGCGCTGAGCTATCTCAAGCGGCGGATCGAACTGTTCCTGATGCTGCCCCATGCCGGGCTCGACGAGCTGGCGATGAAAGGCAAGCTTGCCACCATTGGCCGCGAAGCAGGCGCCAGCGCCAGGGCGCGCGGCGCCGAATGACCCGGACGATCGCTACACCCGCCCCGGCGGCCTCGCCGCTCGGCACGTTCGAACGGTATCTGTCGCTCTGGGTGGCGCTGGCTATCTTCGCCGGGCTTGCGCTCGGACTCGTCGCACCCGGAGTGGCGGGGGCGCTTGCCGGCTTCGAATATGCTTCTGTCAATCTGGTCGTCGCGGTGCTGATCTGGGCGATGATCTATCCGATGATGGTGGGCGTCGATTTCGCCAGCGTGAAGGACATCGGGCGCAAGCCCAAGGGGCTGGTAATCACGCTGGTCGTGAACTGGCTGATCAAGCCCTTCACCATGGCCGCGCTGGCGTTGCTGTTCTTCGACTACCTCTATGCCGGGCTGATGACCGAAGGCGATGCCGACCAGTATATCGCCGGGCTGATCATTCTCGGTGCCGCGCCCTGCACCGCCATGGTGTTCGTGTGGTCGCAGCTGACCAGGGGCGATCCCGCCTATACGCTGGTGCAGGTGTCGGTGAACGATCTGGTGATGATCGTCGCCTTCGCGCCCATCGTGGCGCTGTTGCTGGGTGTGACCGATATCGTCGTGCCGTGGGAAACTCTGCTGCTGGCGGTCGGGCTCTATGTCGTGATCCCGCTCGCCGCGGGCGCGCTGACCCGGCGGCGGGTGATCGCAAGCCATGGCGGCGACACGGCTTCGGTCGATGCATTCACCGCGCGGCTCAAGCCATGGTCGATCTTGGGCCTGCTGGCGACGGTGGTGCTGCTGTTCGCCTTCCAGGCCGAAACCATCGTTGCCAACCCGCTGCTGATCGCGCTCATCGCAATTCCGATCATCATCCAGTCCTATGGCATTTTCGCGCTCGCCTATGCCGCGGCCAAGGCATGGAAGGTCCCGCACGACATCGCTGCGCCCTGCGCACTGATCGGCACCTCCAATTTCTTCGAACTGGCCGTGGCGGTCGCTATCGGCCTGTTCGGCCTGACCAGCGGGGCCGCGCTGGCCACCGTGGTCGGCGTGCTGGTCGAAGTCCCCGTTATGCTGTCGCTGGTGGCCTTCGCCAACCGCACACGCAGCAGCTTCCCCGCAGCCTGAACTCGAGCGAACCCGCATGTCCCGCATCCGTACCCTCCCCGATCCCGATCACCTGCCTGCGCTGCGCAGCGAATTTGCCCATCGTAATCCCGCACTGGGACTTGGCGCGACCGACCCGCCGCCGCGGATCCTGTTGCTTTACGGGTCGCTGCGCGAACGGTCCTTTTCGCGGCTCGCGGTGGAGGAGGCGGCGCGGCTGCTGCAATGGTTCGGCTGCGAGACGCGCATTTTCGACCCGTCGGACCTGCCGCTCCCCGACCAGGTCGAATATGACGACCACCCGGCGGTGCATGAATTGCGCGAATTGTCGCTATGGTCCGAAGGGCAGGTGTGGTGCAGCCCCGAACGCCACGGGCAGGTCACCGGTATCCTCAAGGCGCAAATCGACCATTTGCCGCTGGCCATCCAGGGCCGCCGCCCGACCCAGGGGCGCACGCTGGCGGTGATGCAGGTTTCCGCCGGATCGCAGAGCTTCAACACGATCAACACCTTGCGCGTACTTGGCCGGTGGATGCGCATGGTCACGATCCCCAACCAGTCGTCGATCGCCAAGGCCTATATGGAATTCGACGAGGACGGCCGGATGAAGCCTTCGAGCTATTACGACCGCATCGTCGACGTGATGGAGGAACTGGTCCGCTTTACCGTACTGATGCGCCCCCATGCCGAGCAAATGGTCGACCGCTATTCGGAACGCAAGGACCAGGACCAGCCGGTGGCGACGCATGTCGAGAAGGCGGGGCTCGCCCGCGGCTGAGCGGACTTCGCGGTTTTGTCCTGACGGTTACGCTTGCGCGACCGATGCGTATGGGGTTGGTTCAGGCGAACAGGCTCAGGGTGCTGCCATGCGAGAAATACGACCGGATCGAAGACAGGTGCTGGCCATGGCGGGCGCGCTGCCGGGCTTGCTTGCGTCGCCGCTCGCCGCGAAAGCGCGGGTCATGCAGATCGGCGTAAACCTGATCGAGGACCCGGCCGCGCCGTTCGGCAGCGCGCGGGCCCGCCAAAGCTTTGCCAATCTGGCGGAGGCGGGTGCCACCACAGTCGCGCTGGTACCGTTCTTCTGGCAACCGGGCGCGAGCGACCCGGCACTGGTCCGGGGCAGCGCGCTCCCGCGCGACCGGCTGTTTCTCGGGATCAAGGAGGCCGCGCGGGTCGGGCTCGATGTGCTGGTCAAACCGCATGTCTGGGTGCCCGAACGCTGGGCGGGGAGCGTGGTGTTCTCCAGCGAGGGCGACTGGCAAAGCTGGTTCGACGCCTATGCAACCGCGCTTATCGACTGCGCCGAAACCGCCGCCGAAGCGGGTGCGGATGTATTGAGCATCGGGACCGAATTGTTGCAGACGAGCGCGCGGCCCGAATGGACGCGGCTGATCGCGCGGGCACGCGAGGTGTTTCCGGGCCGGCTGACCTATGTCGCGCACAATTCCGCCGAGGCGCAGCAGGTGGGCTTCTGGAACCTGCTCGATATCGTGACCATGTCCTCCTACCCGTCGCTGGGCGCGCCAACCGACATGACGTCATGGCGCCGCGCGATAAACGGCGAAATCGGCGCCCTGAGAGCGTTGGCGGATCGTCATGCGAAGCCCGCCTGGCTGGGCGAGATCGGCATCCGTTCGGCCGCCGATGCGACCTACAAGCCATGGGAAAGCGCCGAGGAGCGCGACGCCGCGCCAGATCCGGCGCTGCAGGCGCGTGTCCTCCGTCTCTGGCTCGACGCGGCGCAGCAGGGCGGGATCGATACCGCGCTGGTATGGCGATGGCTCAGCGACCCGCAGGGCGGCGGCCCCGAGGACACCGACTTCACGATCCAGAACAAGCCCGCGCAAAGCCTGCTGCGCCGGCGCTAGCCTCAGAACGAGACCCAGACGCCCCCGAAGAAGCCGCGCTCGCGCAAGGCGTTCTCGCCCGCGATCGTGCCGACAAGGCCAGCCTGCAACGAGACCGATTGCGAGACGGTGAGCACGCCGCTGACCTGCATGTTGTGATAGCGATATTCGTCGAAAATCCCCTGCCCGGCGCCATCGCTGATCGTATTGAGCGATTGCACCATCAGCAGGAAATCGGGATCGGGACGATAACCCAGCGTCAGATCGGCGTGGAATTCGTTGGGCGGATCGCCGTCGCGCAGCCGATAGCTCGCCTGGCCATCGATAAAGCCGCTGTCTTCGCCGAAGGCCAGATTGTGAAAGCCGCGCAGACGAAAATCGTATTCGGCATCGGTGCTGCCGACCTGCGCCAGATTGTCGTCACGCGAGACCCCGGGGATCCGCGCGGTCGCTTCGACAGCCAGCCAGCCGTCGGTGTTCTCGGCAAAACGATAGCGGCCGCCGATATCGGTATAGCCCAGCCCGCTGTCGTCATCGCCGCCTTCGACCGAGACATTGCGGAAGCTCGGCTTGAAGATCAGCGTGAGATCGGGAGCGACTTCATATTCGGCCAGCAGGTACAGCTCGACCTTCTCGTAATCGGCAATGTCGATGCTGTCGCCATTGGCGTCGAAGCCGCGGGTGCTCTTCGAATAGTAGAACGTCGCGATGGCCTGGCCCTTGTTCGAGCCATCGCCCGCCTCGGTTGCGGTCAGCGTCTGCGCATGGGCCTGGGGGGCTGCCAGCAGGCAGGCGAGGGCAATTGGGATGCCGTACAGTTTTCCCATCATTGTCGCTCCAGCAATTCCTGTTTGGTCCGGTCGATGATCGTATCCGCAGCCGCTGCCAGACCAGCAGGCTCGGCCCATACGGTCCGGGTCCAGAGCGCTACATGCTCGGCCTGGATCGAATTCCCGTGGTGGATCGCGGCCTGTTCGACCGCTTCGGCAGCCCGCGCGTTCCAGTCTTCCAGCTCGCTCGCCGAGGATGCGCCGGGATGAATCAGCATGAACGATCCCGGCCCATAGGCAGTCAGATAGACCGCCAGCGGCGCGGGGATCGCCTGCAACATGCCCGCCACCTGCGCCAGCAATGCCTCGCCCTTCTCCTGACCATGCGCCCCGACATAGGCCCCATAGTCGATAATCCGGACCAGGCTCAGCGCGGCAGGTCGGCCACGCGCGCGGCAATCGGAGATGACCAGTTCGAGCACCCGGTCCTTGAGCAGATTGGTGGTTGGATCGATCAGGCTGAGCGTCAGCTGGCCCTGCCGCAGCGCGGCGTTCTGGACCCGCAGATCTTCCTCGCGCAGCGCACGCCGTTCCTGTTCGCGGCGCATCCGCAACAGGTTCCGGATACGTGCAAGCAGCCGCATCTCGTCGATCGGTTTGGTGAGGAAGTCGTCCGCACCCGCCATGAATGCCTGGTTGAGCGTTTCGGTGTCGTTGGTCGCGGTGAGCATCAGGATCGGCAGGTCGCGCGTGCCCTTGGCCAAACGCATCCGCGCGCAGACTTCCAGCCCGTCGATATCGGGCATCATGATGTCGAGGACCACGCACTGGTACGGGTGTTCGGCGGTGCTATCGGCCTCGCCATCGGGAGTGATCCCGCACATCTTGAGAGCTTCCAGGCCGCCGCTGGCAATATCGATCTGGTCGAAATTGCCACGCGCCAGCAGCGCGCGGGTGATCAGCGCGCTTTCGCGGACATCGTCGACCACGAGGATGCGGGACTGATTACCTTCGGTCATCGTGGGGCCTCGCTGCTCAATTCATATACCCGCCAACGTGCCCCGTCGTATCGCAACCGGTAACCGGGCAGGCCTTTCTCGTACAGTGTCGGGAAGATGCGACCAACCCGGTCACTTCCGTAGCCGGATTCGCGATTGCGGACGACCAGCGTGCTGGCATCGGTCCTCCTCCGGATCGAGACGGTGCGGAATTGCTGTGTCCCGCTGGACAAGACCCCGGTGGCGTCCTCGCGCAGCGCGATCACCGCGGGTGCTGCTTCGGCATCGAACAGCACGTCCTCGCGGCCCGACAGCGCGCGTGCAACGCCTGCGAGTTCGGGATCGCTGACCGGCACCGGGCGGTTGGCCAGCGCCGCTTTCCAGCGCTCGGTCTCGGGCGCGGTATCGACGCTGACGAGCAAGGCCCCGCCAATCGCCCCGGCAGCCAGCAGCAGCAGCTCCACCCGCTTGAGCCGCGCGATTGGCCAGCGCGCGACACAGGCGGCGGCTGCAGTGACCCCGAGGCTGGCGGCCAGCGCGGCCGAGGGGAACAGGCCGAAGGACAGCGCCAGCAGCATCGCCGCCAGCACAGTCAGGAACAGCGCCAGCACCGCATAGCGCAGCGGTGCCATCCCGCGCGCGGCGAAGAAAAAGCCGATCGCGATCGGGCATACGGCGAACAGGCTGACCAGCGCGAGGCTGATATTCCGCCAGTCGGCCACCGGCACGCGGCCGGTGGGATCGGCGCCCAGCCCGGCGGATTCCCGGCTGACCGCACCGATGAAGTCGAAGGTCTGGTCGGCGAAAACCCAGTTCACATAGATGAACGAAGCAATCGAGAAGAGCACGGGGAAGAGCAGCGTCAGATACATCGCCGCCGGCGCAATGCGCAGCCGGTCAATCGGGATGACCAGCGCAAGAAACGGCAGGCTGGCGAATGCCAGCACCATTCCGAACGGATGCGCGAAGGCCATCAGGCACAGGCCGAGCGAGACCAGCATCAGATCGTTGACGCGTTCGCCCCGGCGCAGGCTGAAGGCTCCCAGCGCGGTCAGCCACAGCCCCCAGTGGACGAGAATGAACCCGATCCCCTCGGTCGCGCCGCGCAGGAATACCGGATTGAGAGCCAGCACCGCACTGGCGGCGGAGGCTTCCCATAGTGACAATCCGTTCGCACGGAACGCCCAGAACCAGGCGAGCACAAGCAGCGCCGCCAGCACCGCGCTCAACACCGCCAGCCCGGTGGTTCCGGCGACGGGCACGAAGTGGTTGAGCCCGATCCCGGTGATATAGGGCAGCGGCGGAAAAGCGGTGACGATATCCTCGAACCGGATCAGCCCCTCGAGGCTCAGCAGCGTCCGCCCGTGCAGGTCGAGATTGCTGGCCGAAACATAGCCGCGCGCGTGGAGGATAAGGGCCAGAGCGACCAGCACGATGCCCAATATGATCGGCATGGCATAGCCGGTGATCCTGCGCGCCGTCATCCCGCAGCCTGGCTCGCCTGCGCCTTGCTGACTTCAGCGGCGGTGTGTTTCGACAGCCCGTGCTCGGTCTTTTCCCAGTAGAATGGCTTGGTGATCAGCTGCCACGCGCCCTTCCACGCGGCGATCGACATCAACACCCAGTACCAGAACACGGTCAGGCTGTAGGGCACCAGCGACAGCCAGTTGCGGCGGAAGGGCGCCAGCATCATCACGAAGATGAACAGTCCGTTCCCCGCCAGCAGGTTGAACACCGAGAGATACAGCAGGACAGGCGGAAACAGCGGATCGAACAGCCCGGTCTCGGTCAGCAGCCAGAGCACGAATATCGCCCAGAACACCGGATTTAGCAGGCCCGAGAGCATGGTCCCGCCGATGAAGAAGATGAAACCCAGCAGCCCGAGCACACCGATGCTCTTCACCAGATGGACCGGGCGCCGCGTATGCACCAGCATGGTCTGCATGTAGCCCTTGATCCAGCGCGAACGCTGCCGGATCCAGTTCGACTGCGAGACATTGGCTTCCTCGAAGGTCGTCGAAGCGACCAGCCGGACTTCATAGCCCTTCTGCGTCAGGCGAATGCCCAGATCGGCATCCTCGGTGACATTGAACGGGTCCCATGCGCGCAATTCGCGCAGCACATCCATGCGAAAATGGTTCGACGTGCCCCCCAGCGGGATCGGTACCTTGAGCTTCTCCAGCCCCGGAAGCATCAGGTCGAACCACAGCGAATAATCGAGCGTGAACAGGCGCGTCAGCCAGTTCTCCTCGCGGTTGAAGTAATTCAACCGGCACTGGACGCAGGCGACATTGGCGGGCGAGCGGTCGAAGGTCACGACCACCTTCTTGAGTTGGTCTGGTTCGGGCTTGTCCTCGGCATCGTAGATGACGAGGTAATCGCCGCGCGCGAATTGTAGCGCGTAATTGCACGCCTTGGGCTTGGTCTGCGGCTGCGCGGGCGGGACCAGGATGATCTCGAAAATATCCTCCAGCCCCAGCGCGGTGGCGGCATCGATGGTCAACTGGTCGCCTTCCTCGAGGACGATCTTGATGTCGAGCCGGCTGGTCGGATAGTCGAGTTCGCGCAAGGCATTGGCGAGGATCGGCAGCACGTCGGGCTCGCGAAACATCGGTACCAGCACGGTATAGACCGGCAGGTCCTCGTCGCGCAGCAGGCCGACCGCCGCATCCATCTGCCGCTCGCTGGCGTGCTGGTGCTTGCCACCCGCCCAGATCAGCACGGTCTTGAACAGGAAGTTGCCGAGGTAGAACAGCGTCATCACGATGTTCAGAGCGATCAGCGTCGAGATCGGGGCCAGCGCCAGCCCCAGCGCAAACGCGCTCAACATCGCCCAGCCGACAACCAACTGGACCGGCGTAAACACGGTCTGCGCCGACATCACCGGATCGTGTTCGGCCAGATCGAATACCGCGGCGTGCAGGAAACGTTCGGAAAAGACGCTCTGCACCGCCTGCTGGATCTGCTTCTTCGAAGCGATGCCAATCTTGACGCTCGCGCCCCATTTGCGGCGGGCATAGAGGATCAGCTCGGGCCCCGGACGCGACGTGACGATCGTCGTCACCCCGTCCTCACACCGCCAGGGCACTGCGAGTTCGCGCATGTAGTTGGCGACTTCCGCGACCTCGAGGAGGTCGGGATCGAGCGGGTCCTTCTCCAGATCGACCTGTTCAACGCTGAACCGGTCGGCGAGTGCGCGGTAATAGTCCTCCGGCTCGATCCAGTTCTTGGTCAGCATGACATCGGCGAGATTGGACCCCCACCGCGCAGCCAGTTCGCTCGCCTCGTTCAGCTGCCGTGCCGAGACGAGGTTACGTTCGGCGAGGAAGTCACCGGTCCAACTGTCGATCGAGAGAAGGTTGCCCACGATCAGTCTTTGGTTTTGTTGGCGACGATCACGCGGCGGAGGAGATAGACGAAGCCCAGTGTCACCAGCACCCAGCCGAGGCCGATCAACCACAGGCGGTATTGGCGCAGGAACTGGCTGAAGGTGTTTTCCTCCGGATAGCGGATGTCGATCAGCCGTTCGCGCGCATTATGGAAGGCGAAGTCGAGTTGGTCCCCGGCGAGGAAGGCGACATTGCCATAGCTGAGCACCGGCGGCGAGGCGCTGGTCGCCAGCGCGGCAAAATCCGCGCCCGGCTTGATCCAGACCACGGTGCGGCCGCCCTGTTCGAGCAGTTGGACCGTGGTCAGTTCGCCAATGGCTTCGGCATCGAGGAGCGTCTGCCCGTTCTCGCCGTCGATCGTGACCGCACCCTGGTCGAAGCGCACGATCGGATCGGTCCCGGCGGGGGCCTGGTCGCCGACATACACCACGGCGCCCGCTTCGGGCATCTCCGAATAGGACACGCTGACCGCCCCCTCGCCGCTTGCAAGCGGGCCGAGCAGCGACGCCACCGGCCCAAGCTGGTCTGCGCCGGACATCACCAGCGTAAAGCCGCCGTTGAAGACCGCGGGAAGATCGGAAAAATCGCCGATCGTCCCTACGGGATCGAGCTTGACGTGGCTGGAAGGAAGCAACTGCGCCGGATAGCCTTGCGGCGCAAACTTGCAGTCCCCGCCTGCGGGCTGCCGCGCGACGCTGACCTCGAGATTGTTGCGCGACGTGACGAGCCCTTGCGGGAAATCCACATCGAGGCGCGTACGGCCATCGTCCTCCGCCTCGGCGCTTGCCAGCAGCACGCCGTTGAGCAGCACCGCGATGACCGGGCGCGTGGTCCCGCCATCTTCCGCCGCCGCGACGTCCACCACCATACCGGTCATGCGCTGCCCGGCAGGCACCGCGCTGGTGGGGATAGCCACGTTCCATTGCCCGCGATCGACCACGTTCTGGATAGATGTGTCGCCGCCCAGATCGCCCACCGTGAGCGTAGTTGCCGCAGCGCCCGCATTGCGCTGGGCTGCCCCCGCAGCAGGCGAAGCGACAAGCGCATTCCACCGGCTGCGTAACAGCCGCGCGCTGGCGACGGGATCGTCACCGCCGATCTGCAACACCGGCTCCCCGGCCTCACGCTGCACCGAAAGTGCGGGCGATGCGGGATCGGCGAAGATGACCCGCGAAACCTGCCACCCCTCGCCGAAGCCAGGACCGGTCCCGCGATTGCCGGCAAGCCGTGCATCCGCCCCGCCCAGCATCAATGTCAGCGCGGCCGCGGTTTGCGCGGCACTGGCGCTCGCAGGCAGATCGACGTCGATCGCGGTGGGCATCGCGGCTGCGACCGCAGCCACCCGGGTCAGGCTGCCGCCGTCGAGCTGCGCCTGCAAGCCGCCACTGCCGGCGAAGGAGAGATAGGCACCCGACAATCGCTGATCGACACAGCGGTCTTCGGTAATTGCGCCCGAATAGACGATGCGCGCTGCCAGGAAGCCCTGCTCGATCAGCGAGGCGTCGATGGGGATATCGATCACCCCTTCGGAAAACCCGTTCGGCAGCGCAGTCGTGTAGAGCGTCCTGCCGCCCACTTCGATCGATAGCGCGCGGCGACTGTCGAAGGAGGAGGCCGTCCGGTAGGGCAGCACGAGCCGCAGGTCCTGCGCGCCGGCATCCGCGGGAATGGGGAAATAAATCTCGCGCGAACCCGACAGGCCGGCGATCTCGAAGCCATCGGGAAACCCGCGCTCCTTCAGCGTGATCACCCTTGTGACTGTGCTGGTCGGTGGCGTGCCTTGCGTACCATTTCCCGAAATGGCGGGCGCTTGCGCAGCCCCTGCTGTGGTTACCATTGCCACCGCCGCGGCAACGCAGAGGAGTTTCGGATTCACCATGACTATCCTTCGGCTGGCTTCAACCATCGCATATCGTTCCCTAACACTTCACGCAGATGGTTTAGAAGACCTTACGAAAAGAAGTTCTCAACTATTCCGGGAGGGATTTTATAACTTTCTTTCCTTAACGCCCGATACACACGATTTTCGACGGGATTGTGCCATGGATAACAACCTTGCATAACCGCGGCGGAATTCGGGCAGGTCGACAACAAGCAGAGTGGGTATGAATTTGGACATCGAGATGGTTCTGTTGGGTTTCGTACTGGGAACCGTCATGGCCGCCGTACCGCTGGCGATCTGGTTTCGCAGTGCCATCCGCGATGCCCGTGCCCCGGCCAAGCCGGTCGCCGCAGAAGACCTGGATCCACGCGACCTGATCGAGCACCCCGACTTCGAATCGATCGCTGCCGATATTCCCGATATGGCAGTGGTGATCGGGCCTGACCGGGTGCGCCGCTACATGAGCGCGGCCTGCGAAAAACTGCTCGGCTATACGCCGGAGGAGATGGTTGGCCAGCCGCCGATCAACGGCATTCATCCCGACGACCGCGCCGCGACGATGGTGGCGAGCGAGAAGCTGTTCCAGGGTGCGGTCCCCCGCACGCTGACGACCTATCGCCACAAGCACCGGGATGGTCACTACGTCTGGCTCGAGGCCCATTTTGCATCGCGCCAGGATCCTGAAACCGGCGAGTTGCAGGATTTCGTCGGCATCGTCCGTGACATCGGCGCACGGCGGCGCGAAAAGTTGCTCGATACCGAGCGCAATGCGCGACTGCGCGAAAACAACCGCCTGCTGCAGATGGCGGAGGGGATCGCCAATATCGGCCATTGGCGGATCGACGTTCAGGAGGATTCGCTGTTCTGGTCGGACCAGCTCTACCGTATCCACGGCGTCCCCGAAGATTACGTCCCCGATCTCGAGAAGGGCATCGACTTCTATTACGAAGAAGACCGGCCGATGGTCTCCGAAATGGTCGAGAAAGCCCTCAACGAGGGCGAGAATTTCGAGTTTACCGCACGGATCGTGCGTCCGAACGGCGAATTGCGCCATGTGGCGGCCATCGGACACGCCGAAACCTCGCCCACCGGTGAAGTGATTACGCTGTTCGGCGTTTTCGAAGACATTACCGAAACCGTGCTGATCGAAGAGCGTCTGCGGCAATCGCGCGACGCGGCAGAGAGCGCGGCGAAGGCGAAGACCCATTTCCTCGCCAATATGAGCCATGAAATTCGCACCCCGATGAACGGTGTCATCGGGTTTGCCGACCTGCTGCTGGAAAGCGATCTGTCGGAAGAACATCTCAATTACGCGCGGATGATCTCGGACTCGGGCAAGGCAATGCTGCGCCTGCTCAACGAATTGCTCGACCTGTCGAAGATCGAGGCGGGGCGCATGCAGCTGTCCCGCGAACCCGTCGATTTCGGACACCTCGTGCGCAGTAGCATGCGCTTGTTCGAACCGAACGCCAAGGCTCAGGGCATCGTGCTGGAAGCCGATATCGCACCGGGCATGCCCAATGGGACCGGTGACAAGCTGCGCGTGCGCCAGATCATTCTCAATCTGATCGGCAATGCGATCAAGTTCACCGAACGGGGATCGGTGCGGATCGAGGCGCGTGAGGATGCCGGCTCGATCGTCATCCGCGTGATCGATACCGGGGTCGGCATTCCGGCGGACAAATTGTCCT